>JBDRZL010000004.1 GCA_039803925.1 candidate division WOR-3 bacterium
CCAGTGGTCAAAATCAGGATTATCCTTCTCTTCAACAAAATAATCATAATGAAGGTGAAATACTTTTTGATTTTTTGGTGCAGTTGAATAGGATTCCATTTCTATATATTCCATTGCATGATGAGCATAAATCTTTGAAAAAGTTATATTCATAAATAAAAGTACACTTATTATTACAAATATTTTTTTCATTTTACCCCTCCTTTTTTGAAGGATTTGAACCTTTATTTGTGTTACATTTTTAAAAAATGTGTTACTGTTTAATTATACATTAATAAGAGAAGAAATTCAAGTTTTTAATTTATTTAAATTTCCTTTCCTGTTGTTGCGATATTTAATGAGCTATATTTTACACCCTTTGTAGATTTTAACTTATTTGAGAGTTTTTCTATATCTTTTGGTTTTCCCCTTGTAATAACTATTTCAAGGCAATTATTCTCATCAAGATGAACATGTTGTGAAGATATTATGATTTTATGAAAATGGTGCTCAATATTTAGTAATTTATTTACAAGTTCCCTTTTATGGTGATTGTAAATAAGTATTATTGCGCCTATAACCTCTTTACCTTCTATCCATTCTTTTTTGACAAGATATTCTCTTATTAGATCTCCTATAGCTTTTGACCTTGTTGGATAATTTTTCTTTTTAATCTCTTTATCAAATTTTGATACGAGATCTCTATCAAGTGAAACACTGAATCTTTTTAATTTTGTCAATTAAATTACCTCCTTATTAGACATTTTTAATATTTTATTTTATAATATTTCAATAATTTTTTTAAAATGATTTTAGAGTATCCTTTTTTTTAAAGAGAATTTAACGAGGTAATTTCATCTTTTGAAGAAATTTTGAAAATATCAAAAAGACCTCTCACTATTTTTAATATTTCTCTTTATATGGCTAAATGTTATTTCTTTAAGGGTGATGTTGGTAAGGGATTTTATTACCTTGATAAATCCTTAGAATATTATAAACCTTCTTCTAAAATTGAGCAAAATTCTGTTAATTTAGTAAAAGCAATAGGTTTTTATAAAAGTAAAAACCAAGAAAAAATGTTTGATTCATTAGAAGAAATAAAGCAAAAGGAAAAATTTCTTTCAAACGAGGAAAAATTAATATTCTATTATCTTTTAGAGATTTCAGGTGATAAAAAATATGAGGGTAAATTTGAAGAGTTAAGGAAAAAGTTAAAGGCAGTTAACTTTTTAGAAAATTTTAAGTAAGGTTTCCAAAAATCAAATATCCTGTGTGAGTAATTCCAAACTCCTTTGGTCTTGTGCCAAAATCTCTTAGCATAATTTCTCTCAATAAAATCTCATATACTTTTATTCTTACAAATCCATTATTTTCCATTTCCTTTTTAGTTTTCTGAATCTGTTCTATATTTGGGGATAGAGAGCCAAGAGGATGTCCTTTTTTCAAAATTTTTATGGTATGTCTTATAACATTCCATGGTTCAGGAATATCTATAAATACTGCATCTACTTTTATATCAGGAAATCCTTCTTTTTCCACATCTCTTAGGTGAAACTCTATGTTATCAAAAAGTTTATACTTTAAAATATTTTCTTTTGCAAGTTCATAAAATTCCTTTCTTCTTTCAAAGGTATAAATTTTTCCTTTTTTCCCGACTATACTTGATATGAGAGTTAAAAAAGAACCACTTCCTGTTCCAACTTCACAAACTTTTGAGCCTGCTCTTATTCCAAGTTCAAGGATTATAAATCCTGCATCTTTTGGATAAATTATTGTTGTTTTTCTTTTTATTTTCAACATCAGATCACTTGTTGATGGTTTTAAAACAAAAAATTTTTTATTTTTTGAACTCAAAAGTTTATCGCCATATTTTAAATTCTCAGGAATAACAATTTTTCCAAGGTGTGTATGGATTTCTTTTAAGGGTTCCTTTTCAATAATTTTTTCAAATTTATTATCCTCACTTAAAATTAAAATTTTTTCACCCTTTTTAACTTTCATAAAATTATTTTAATATACTCCTCAATAGAAATTTGATCAGGTCTTTTTTCTCTAATTTCTTCTGGAACTTTTTCATAAAGACCTAATTCCTTTAATATTTTACCTATTTTTTTCCTTCTCTCCTGGAAGGCTCTTCTTACTAATTTAAAAAAAATTTCTTCCTTTTCTTTTTCAATTTGTAATTTTTCCTTTGGTATCATTCTGAAAAAGAGGGAATTAACTTTTGGTTTTGGGTAAAAAAAATGTGCTGGGATTGGCATTAAAACTTTTATATCCATATAAAAGTTTATGAATATTGTTAGGGATGAAAACTCTTTTGTTCCTGGTTTTGCATTAATTCTTTCAACTACCTCTTTTTGAAGGGTTAAATAGATTTCTGAGAAGTTTTCCCTTTCCCTTATCAATTTAATAAGAAGTGGTGTTGTAATATTATAGGGAACATTGGAAAGAAGTTTTACTTTTTTTAGATTAAATTTATCTAAAATTTCCTTTATGTTTATTTTAAGAAAATCACCTTCAATGAGAGAAAAATCAAGGTCAAGAATATTTTCCCTTAGATATCTACATAAATTTCTATCAATTTCAATTGCGATTACCTTGACTTTTTTTTCAAGAAGTATCTTTGTTAATATTCCTTTACCAGGACCTATTTCAAGAACATATTCCCCCTTTTTTAAATTCATTTTTTCTATCATTTCTCTTGCCACTTTCTTATTCACAAGAAAAACCTGCGAAAATCTTTTTTTCACTTACTAATTATAAATTATCCTCATACGGAACTTGCATTTTTAATAAACAAATGATATATTTATATTCATTTTAAAATTAAAACTAAATTAAAATAAAAAGGAGGTTAAAAATGGCTTTTAAATTACCTGAATTACCTTATTCTTATGATGCTTTGGAGCCTTATATAGATGCAAAAACAATGGAGATCCATCACACAAAGCATCATGCTGCCTATGTAAACAATCTGAACAATGCTCTTTCAAAATATCCTGAACTTGAAAAATATTCTCTTGAGGAAATTTTAAGAAATCTTGATTCTATTCCAGAGGATATAAGGATTACAGTGCGTAATAACGGTGGAGGGCATTTTAATCACTCACTTTTCTGGGAAGTTATGAAAAAAGATGGTGGAGGAGAGCCTAAAGGAGAGCTTTTAAAGGCAATAGAAAGGGATTTTGGTTCCTTTTCTTCTTTTAAAGAAAAATTTGCAAATGCTGCAAAAAATCATTTTGGTTCAGGATGGGCTTGGCTTTCTCTATCAAGATTTGGAAAACTTTATGTTTTTTCAACTCCTAATCAGGATAATCCATTAATGATAGGTTATATTCCAATTCTTGGACTTGATGTATGGGAGCATGCTTATTACTTAAAGTATCAAAATAGAAGAGCAGAATATGTGGATAACTGGTTTAATGTGATAAACTGGGATAAAGTGTCAGAGAATTATAAGGAGGCTTTAAAAAAGATTAGATAGAGAGATCAAGAAAGAAAATTTTTAATTTTTTTAAATTCTTAAAGATCTATTTTTTTATTAAAAATAACTTATTTTAAAATTTTTATATGAAAAAATTAACAATTCACGATATAATTGCAAAGAAGGCAAAAGAAAAAATTGTAGCCCTTACAAGTTATGATTATCAAATGGCTAAAATTGAAGATGAAATAGGAATTGATATTATTTTAGTAGGTGATAGTGTAGCCAATGTTTTACTCGGATACGACAACACTTTAAGAATAGGAATGGATGAAATGCTCGTTTTTACAAAGGCAGTTGCAAGGGGTGTAAAATATTCCCTTCTTGTCGGTGATATGCCCTTTTTATCCTTTCAGATTTCAAAAGAAGAAGCAATAAGAAATGCTGGTGAATTTATAAGAGCAGGATGTGATGCTGTTAAAATTGAAGGAGGAGAAGAGTCCCTTGAAGTTATTGAATACCTTGTTAAAAACGGTATTCCTGTAATGGGTCATATAGGTTTGACTCCACAGTGGATTTTAAAAATGGGAGGTTATAAAGTTCAGGGAAAAACTGAAGAAAGTATAAAAAAATTAAAAAGAGATGCTGAACTTTTAGAAAAGGCAGGAGTTTTCTCCATTGTTCTTGAAGGTGTAAAAGAAGATGTGGCAAAAGAAATCACAGAGAGTTTAAAAATTCCAACAATAGGAATTGGAGCTGGAAGATACTGTGATGGTCAGATTCTTGTTGTATGGGATATATTAGGTTATACAGAAAAACCCTATCCTAAGTTTGTAAGAACCTACGAAGATTTGAGGGAAAGAATAAAAAATGCCCTTTTAAGATTTAAAGAGGATGTTATTAAAGGAAATTACCCTTCTGAAAAAGAAATCTATTAAATCAATTTTTCAAAAAATTTTTTTAAGTCCCAGAAATTATCAAAAACAAAATTAGCACCTGCTTTTAAAAGTTCCTCCTTTGAAAATCTAAAAATAGCCATTCCTATGGATTTAAAACTTACCCTTTTTGCAGCCTCAATATCTCTTGGTGTATCTCCAATTACATAAACATCTAAAATTCTAAAATTTTCTCTTTCTGCAATTTTTTTTCCCTTTTCATATGCTTTTCTTAAAATTTCACTTCTTTCCCAAGAATCAGAGGCATAACCGCCAAACTTAAAATATTTTAAAAGATAAGAAGGTCTTAATTTTATTTCAGCACCTTTCTCAAGATTTCCTGTAGCGAGTCCTAATAAAAATTTTTCTTTTTTTTGTGCCCATTCGAGAAGTTCCGGAACTCCCTCAAAAATTTTATAGTCTGGATTATCTATTTCCTTTTCAAGATTTATAAGATAAATTTCAAGAATTTCTTCAATTTCCTTTCTATCAGGTTTTTTATTTAATTTTTTTAAAAATACTTCCTCAATAATTAGGGGATCTGTTTTTCCGTCAGGAGAGATACCTTTCATAGCTTCTTTTAGTCCATATTTTTTAAAAAAAGCTTTATCAATAGACCTTGTTCCTGCTCCACCTGAATAAATAAGTGTTCCGTCAATATCAAAAAGTAGCATGATTTTATCCATATTTTTTATTATAAAAGAGATTTGATAAATTTTCTCAAAAATATTTATACTTTATAAAAATTCATATGGAAATAATACTTTTTATTATTATCACTTCTTCTTGGTTTCAGAAAGATTTTGAAAGTGCTAAATTTTTATATGAAAGCGCTTTAAAAGGGAAAGAAAATACAGAAAATCCCTTTGTTTATTTTATTAAAGCAATAAAAGAGGAAAAAATGGGAAAATTTGAAGAGGCAAGGAATGATTTTGAAAAAGCTAAGTTTTTCTCAAATCTTGAGCCAGCAAATCTATTTTTGATGTTTATAATTTCTGATAAAAAAAATTTGAAAGAGTTTAAAGATGAACTTTTTCTACTTTTATTAAAATCAAAGGAAAAAAAGGGAGTAGAGGATATTTATGAAATTTCAGAATACTTTTATAAAAAATCTGAATGGGAACCCCTCTTTACATTAAAAATTGAGGAACTTGATAAAGCATTAGCTATTTCTCCGACATACATTAAAGCATGGTTTAAAAAACTCGAACTTTATTATATAAATTTTAAATTTTTAGATTTTTTAAAAACCTTTTTCAGTTTTTCCCCTTTTAAGAGAGGTAATCCCCTTTTTAAAGAAATTTTTAATCTTGCCTTTTTAAGAGTTATAATTATTTTTTTCTATTCTCTCTTTTTTATATTCCTTCTTGGAGTTTTATTAAGAAAAAGGTATTCAATTTATTTTATTAATTTAAAAACTCTTTCTCAATTTCCTGAATCCGAATTTTTACCTATTATTTTATTTTTAATTTTCTTATTTTTAAGAGCGCCTCTTCCTTTTTATCTTCTTTTAATAATACCTACAATTTTCTTTTTAGAACTTAAAGAAAAAATTTTCCTTTCAGTTTTCCTTATTTTGATTTTTTTAGTTTCTTTATTTACCATTCAGAAGGAACCCTATTCCCTTTCCTTTGTTCAAGACCCCCTCAATCCCTATTATCTTAAGTTTTTAACAATGAATTCACCTTATGATGAGGAACTTTTAAAGAAATGGGATTCTCTGAATATTGAGGAGAAAAATTTAATGAAAAGTATCATTTATATGAAAAAAGGGGAAATAAAAGAAGCAGAAAAACTTTTAAGAGATAAATTTAATAAATCTTCTTACAATTATTTAGTTGAGATGGGGAATATATATTTTTTAAAGGGAAAGTATGATTCAGCGAGTATTTTTTATAGAGAAGCAATTAATTTTTATCCAGAAAAATTTGAAGCACATTTTAATCTATCTCAGGTTGCCTTTCAGATGGTTGACCTTGATTTATTTCAAAAAGAAATAGATATTCTTAATCACATAGATGCCAAAAAAACCGAAAGATACATAAAAGTTATAAAGGAATTCAAACTTACCCCATTTTTACATGCCTACCCAGAAAATTTTAAAAAATATAAATTCAAAAGTGAAAAAGTTTTTCTTTTTGTTAACAAGTTTATTTTCCCACCCTTATTTATGCCTCTTTCTTTTATAATTCTATTCCTCATGTTTTTCCTTAAAGGCAAACAAAGTATTAAAAGGTGTAAAGCATGTAAAAAAGTTATTTTAGGAGAAGTAGAAAATATTCCACCCCTTGGTGAGGTTTGCGAAAAATGTAGAGATGAAATTCTTGCTACAGAATCCTTAAAATTAAGACAGAGAATTGCAATGAGATTAAAAATGAAAAGGTTGCAGAAAATTAAAAATATTCTTTTATTTGTTAATCTTTTATTACCTGGGCTTTCTTTTGTTATAAATAATTCTATGATACTATTTTTGATAAGTTCATCTATCTTTTCCCTTGGTCTTATTATTATATACTTTACTTCCTTTAAACTTTTCGGTATTTTACTTTATATATTTAGTTTTTTAATTTTCCTTTTTTATTATTTAATAGGAGGTAAAATTGATGAAGCAATTTAGTGAGGGAATGAGTGGAAGTTTGAAGATATTTTCTGCACCTGATGTATTACAACTAATTTCCCAGCAAAGAAAAAAAGGTGTTGTTTATTTTTATAAAGGTAAAACAGAAGCAGCAGTTGGTTTTGAAGATGGAAAAGTTGTTGCTGCCTATATTATAAGAGAAGGAGAGTTTGAATCTCTTGAAAATTTTTTAGTAAAATCAGGTCTTGTATCAGAACAGGATTATAAAACAGCAAAGGAAATCCGGGAAGATACAGGAGAGCCAATTGAGGAAATTCTTGTAAAGGAGGGTGTAATAACTTCTGAGAATTTGATTGAGATAATTTCCTTTAAGATTCAGGAAGTTATAGATGAAATTATAACCTGGAGAGAAGGAATATATAAATTTGAGCCTGATAAGGAGATTTATAAGTTCTCAAAGATTAAGATAAGTCTTCCTCTTGATTCCCTTTTAATGGAAGCAGCATGGCATCAGGATGAGTGGCCAAGAATAAAGGAGAAAATCAAAAGTTCTGATATGGTTTTTAAAATTTCATCAAAAAAACCACAGATTGAACTTGAACTGGAAAAGGATGAGAAAAAAGTTTTGAAGCTGGTAAATGGAAGAAGAACAGTTCAGGAAATTGTAAATTTAAGTGGTCTTGGAAAATTTAAGACCTATTTTGCTTTATACAGGTTATATGAAATGGGAAGAATAGAAACTGTAGAAAAACTTACTGAAAAAGAAGAATTGGTAGAGGAAGTTGTTAAGGATAGAGTTAAAAGAGAAAGAGAAAAAACTTTGATTTTACCTAACCTTACACTTCGTTTAATTTTTATTTTTCTTTTTGTTTCTCTTTTTTTTATTTTGAAAGTTTATAAAAGAGGAATTTTTCCTTATATTGAAAAAATTGTTCCTGAACAAAAGGTCTTTAGTGTTGATGAAAATTTATTCAAAATCTCACCATGAATTCAATTAGGGAACTTTCAAAACTTATAACAAAAATTGAGAATTTTGATGAGCTTGATTCAGATGTTTTAAAGAGAATTTTTGAGAAGGAGGGTAAAGCACACAGGATAGGTTTTACAGGTCCTCCAGGTGCAGGAAAAAGCACTTTGAGTGATAGAATAGCTTCACTTTTAGCAGAGGAAAAAAATAAGGTTGGAATTATCGCAGTTGATCCTACAAGTCCTTTTACTGGTGGAGCAATTCTTGGGGATAGAATAAGAATGGAAGAAGCTTCAAAAAAGGGTGTTTTTATTAGAAGTTTGGGATCAAGAGGAGGTATTGGAGGTTTATCAAGGAGAACTTACCTTTCATCTCTTTCAATGGAATCTTTTGGAATGGATTATATCATCATTGAAACAGTGGGAGTAGGTCAATCAGATTTTGAAATAAGGTATATTGCTGATACAACTATTGTTGTTTTAACTCCTGAATCCGGTGATTATGTTCAAGCTATGAAGGCAGGTTTAATGGAGATTGGTGATATTTATGTTATAAATAAGTCAGATAGACCTGGTGCAAAGGAAATAAAAAATGAAGTTGAATCTGCACTTTTACTTTTACCATCAAATTCTGAGTGGAAAGTAAGAGTGATTCTTTCAAGTGGGTTAAAGGGCGAGGGTATAGAAGAGTTGAAAAATTTTATAATTAATCATAAAAAATTTTTAGAAGGAACAAAATTAAAGGATAAAATGATTAGAGAAAGAAGAAGAAGATTTTTAATGGAATTTTTAAGAGATGAGATATGGGATGAAATTGAGTTCTTTCTTGAAAAGAATGGTCTAATTGAAAAATTTTTAAAAGATATAGAAATGGGAAAACCTTTTGGAGAGATAAAAAAAGAATTTTTTGAATTTTTTAAAAAGGGGTTAAAATCCCCTTAAACTTTTTTAAAAAGATATGGAAAAGGAAAAAATTTTAGAGGAAAAGAAGAAATGGGAAGAGTGTGTAAGAAAAAATTACAAGGATGAAAAAGAAAAATATCAAACTATATCAGGAATTGAAATAAAGGATATTTATACCCCTCTTGATGTGGAAGATCTTGATTATTTGAGAGACCTTGGTTTTCCGGGTCAATATCCATTCACAAGAGGAGTTTATGGAAATATGTATAGAGGTAAGTTATGGACAATCAGACAATTTTCAGGCTTTGGAACTGCAAAGGATACAAATGAAAGGTTTAAGTTTCTTTTAAAACACGGTCAAACAGGACTTTCAACAGCCTTTGATATGCCAACTCTTATGGGTTATGATTCAGACAATCCAATGGCACAGGGTGAAGTGGGAAGAGAGGGTGTTGCTGTTGATACTCTTAAAGATTTTGAAATTCTTTTTGATGGTATTCCCCTTGATAAGGTTTCCACTTCCTTTACAATCAATTCACCAGCAGCAATTATTCTTGCAATGTATATTGCTGTCGGGGAAAAACAGGGTGTGCCTTCCCATAAATTAAGAGGAACAATTCAGAATGATATATTGAAGGAATATCACGCTCAGAACGAGTGGATTTTTCCACCTGAACCTTCCATAAAGATAATTACTGATATTTTTGAATTTGCAAAGGATCATCTTCCAAAGTTTAATACAATTTCCATATCAGGTTATCACATAAGAGAGGCTGGTTCAACAGCAGTTCAGGAACTTGCTTTTACCCTTGCAGATGGTTTTGCCTATGTAGAGGCAGGAATAAGGAGAGGTTTAAATGTTGATGATTTTGCAAGCAGGTTATCCTTTTTCTTTAATGCCCACATGGATTTCTTTGAAGAAATTGCAAAATATAGAGCAGCAAGGAGAATATGGGCAAGGGAAATGAAAGAAAGATACAAGGCAAAAGACCCAAGATCAATGATGTTAAGATTTCATACCCAGACCGCAGGATGTTCCTTACAGGCTCAGCAACCTCTTGTTAATATAATTAGGACAACAATTGAGGCTCTCTCAGCAGTTTTAGGAGGGACTCAGAGTCTCCACACAAATTCTTATGATGAAGCCTTACAGTTACCGGCAGAATTACCTGCTGTTATTGCAGTAAGAACCCAGCAGGTTATAGCTTATGAAAGTGGTGTTATAAATACGATTGACCCCTTAGCTGGAAGTTATTTTGTGGAATCTCTTACTAATAAAATGGAGGAGGAGGCTTATAAGTATTTTGATGAGATTTTAAAAATGGGTAATGGTTCTTTCCTTGATGGTGTTTTAAAAGGTATAGAGGAAGGATTTTTCAAAAGGGAAATAGCAAATGCTGCTTATGAATTTCAAAAGAGAGTTGAAAGTGAAGAATATATTATTGTTGGAGTTAATAAGTATGTTGATCCTGAAGAAAAAATAGAAGTTCCACCTTTTAAAGTGGATCCTGAACTTGAGAAAAAGCAGATTGAATTTTTGCATAAAGTAAAATCTGAAAGGGATAATATTGCCACTCAAAATGCCCTTAATGAACTTGGAAAAGCAGCTGATAGAGGTCTCAATTTAATGCCTTATATTATTGAATGTGTTAAAAGATATGCTACTGAGGGAGAAATAATTGATACTCTGAAAGTAAGATATGGAGTATTTAAAGAAAAGGTTGTTGTTTGATTTTTATTTATTAAAAATTTGAAATTAATTCAAGATTAATATTATATTATCCTTATGAAAAAATTTTTAATTTTTCTCTTTATTTTATTTTTAACTTCAACTCCGCTTTTTTCACATGAGAAGCATGAAAAATTGGAAGTCGAAAAAGAGGAGAATGTTTTACCTCTTGAAGAAGGTCATAAAGGTGAAGGAAAAATCGAAGAAAAGTTTGTTTTACCGCCTTTAAAGGATATTCTATTTTCCCATCTGCATAACAAATTGATTCATTTTCCAATAGTCCTCTCCCTTTTGGCTTTCCTCTTTTTTCTAATTCCTGGTAGTGAGAAAGAGGCGCGATTTTTGCTTATATTAGCAGCAGCCTTTACAATTCCTGTTTATTTCACAGGGGAGGCACAAAGTGAGTTTTTTGAAGGAAAGGAGAAAGAGTATCTTGTGGAATTACATGAGCAGTTTGGGATATTTACGATACTTTCTATATGGATATTTCTTTTTCTTTCCTTTTTAAAAATACCAAAAATAATAAAGATACTTTTGGGGATTATAGTTGTAATACTTGTAATGATAACAGGTTTATACGGAGGAATTTGTGCTCATTAATAGATTTAAAAAGGAGGTTTTTTATGTTTATAGCTATAAATAGAATTTTTGTTAAGGATGAATTCAAGAAGGAATGGGAAGAAAGGTTTAAGAAAAGAAAGAGACTTGTGGAGAGAAAGAAGGGTTTTAGAAAAATGGAAGTTTTAAAACCTCTTGAAGGGAATGATTATCTTGTAGTTACATACTGGGAAACAAAAGAAGATTTTTTAAACTGGGTTAATTCAGAGGATTTTAATGAGGCTCATAAAGATTCGCCACCTTCAGAATTTTTTTTAAAACAGAATGAATTTAGTACCTATGAATTATTATATGAAAGTGGATGAAATTTTTTGGTAAGGATAAAAAGAATGCTAAAATTTTAATTAAGGGTGTTCCCTTTGAATTTATATCACCTTCAGGTGGATGTGCTCTTTCACCTTATTTTTTAAGATACTGTTCAGAGCATATAGAAACAAAAAGTTTTTATTTTAATAAGGAATGTGAAGATTTTGAAGATAAGGGGGATATTTCCTGTTTTGGAATTGAATTTGTTGAGGCGATTGATTTGATAGAAAGAGAATCCCGTGAAATATTAGAAAGTGGGAAAATGGTTTTATTTATAGGTGGTGATCATACTATCAGTTATCCTATCTTTAAGTCAGTTAAAAATTTATATCCTGATGTTAAGTTACTCATTTTTGATGCTCATACTGATTTCAGGGATTTATTTATGGATTCTAAACTGAATCATGCTACCTGGTTAAAAAGGCTTTATGAGGAAAATTTTATTAGGGAAGATGAAGTATTTTTATATGGAATAAGGGAAAATTTTCCTGAAACCCCCTTTAAGATTTTAAAAAAGGAGGAACTTTTAGAACTTAAAGGAAACTTTTATCTTTCCTTCGATTTAGATGTTTTTAAACCTGAATTTTTCTCTTCTGTTACAAATCCTGTTCCAGGTGGTTTGAGTTTTGAGGAAGTTATGGAAATTTTAAATAGAATAAAAAATTACATAGTTTCTGCTGATTTTGTAGAATTTAATCCTTTGAGAGGAGATCCACTTATTTCAGGAACTATTTTTGCAACATTAATTCGTGAGTTTATTGTTTTAAATTCCTTTTAAATTTTATAATACTTTTGAATGGGAAAAATTGATTTTTTGAAGGAAAGAGCGAAAGAGTTCTGGGAGAATGCTTTGGATTTATTTCAAAAAGAAAGATACAATCTATGTGCTTTTAGATTAGAGCAATCCTTTAAATTATGGTTAAAGTATTTAATTGGTAAGAGATTGGGGAACCGGCCACAGATTCATTATTTAGTGGAATTAATTAAAGAACTTTCAAAAACTTATGATAGTTCAGAAATTCTTGAGTATTTAAAAGAAAATGAATTATTTCTTGATGATTTAAGTGATGCTTATTTTGTTTCCCGTTATTACCCTAAAAGATTTAGTAAAAGTTTAACAGAAAAATTGATAAAGGAATGTGAAAAATTTATCAAATTAACTGAAAAGATAACAAAGAAAAGTTTTTTGACTTATGAAAACATTGGTTGATATTGATAAAGAAATATGGGAAGAAAAAAGAAAATATTTTGAAAATTATTTAGAATACTGTAAAAAAATTAAAAAAATCAGTGAAGAACGTTTTTGTTCGGTTGTAAAAGGTAAATGGACACCAGCCAGTGATATTGATGTTTTAATTATTTCAGAAAATTTATCGGAAAATTGGGAGGATAACCGTTTAATAAGATCAAAAATAAAGTCTCGTATTAGTCTTTTCACTCCTTTTCAACTTCATCTAATTACCGAATCGCAATACGAAAACTGGTTTAAAAGATTTATCAGGGAAGATTTTATTGAGGTTTAATTTGTTAATTTTTTTGAAAAATTGGTAGAAAAAAGATTTTTTTAAAGTTTTAGTTTATTTATAGTGTTATGTTATTATAAAAATTTGATTTTTATTTACCTTTTAAATTAAATTATTTTTTACAAGGAGGAAAAAATGGAAGAGAAAATTAAGGAAATTTTAGAAGCTTTAAAAGAGGTTATTGACCCAGAATTGGGTAGGGATATTGTTTCTTTAAATATGATAAGTGATATTAAGGTATGTGATAGTACTGTTTCTTTTAAATTCACCCTCACAACACCAGCCTGTCCTATAAAAGATAAATTAAAAAAAGAAGCTGAAGAAGCTGTTCGAAAACTTCCTTGGGTTGAAAATGTGATTGTTACTATGGATGCAAATGTTGTTTCTAAAAAAATTCAAACTGATAGAAAAGTTAAAGGTATAAAACATATTGTAAGTATCGTAAGTGGAAAAGGTGGTGTTGGAAAATCTACTGTTTCAATTAACCTTGCTCTTGCTCTTAAAAGTTTAGGTGCAAGAACCGGTTTACTTGATGGAGATGTTTATGGTCCTACCCTTTCAATTATGGGAAAAACAAAAGCTCCTCCCCTTGTAAATGAAGAAGATAAAATTGTTCCTCCACTTTATCATGGAATTCCAATAATTTCAATAGGTTTTATGACAAATCCGGATCAAGCTGTTGTCTGGAGAGGACCTATTGTTCACACTGCTTACAGACAGATGCTCTTTGACCTTGAATGGGGTGAACTTGATTATTTAATAGTGGATTTACCACCTGGAACCGGAGATCCTTTAATTTCAATAACTCAACTTGTTGAACTTTCAGGTGCTATTCTTGTCACGACACCCCAGGATGTCTCTGTTTCTGATGTCCGAAGAGCAGGTAATTTTCTTAAAAAAATGAATGTTCCTATAATTGCAATCGTTGAAAATATGAGTGAGTTTATATGCCTTCATTGCGGTAAAATCACAAAACTTTTCAGTGGAAAGGGAGGAGAGATTCTTTCAAGTGAATTTGGTCTTGAAGATTATATAAAAATTCCATTTGATCCTTTAATTTCTGAATACTCTGAAAAAGGTGAGCCCTATTATGATTTAGCTCCTGATTCTCCCTCAAAGGATGCCTTTAAAAAACTTGCTGAAAAAGTTGCCTCAAAAATAAGCATTTTAACTCATAGCTCTTTCTTATAAATCAGCCCTTTGGAGACCCATATGCGGGTGACAGAATGCCCACATATAGTTACCTTTGCTTATAAGTGAAAACCTTGGAGTCCCCCATGTGGTGGTGATGGAATATTATGGACAGAATTGTGTTATTCACTTTGTCCCATTTACTCTGGTCATGTGGCGGTGATAGAATGCTTTGTCTCCCAGCCCTTACTTATAAATCGAGCCCCCTTTTTCTAAGTATATAAAAATATCCCATAAAAAGAATAAAGAGAAACAAAATTAATTCTATTGTGGCAAAAATTCTAAATTTTTTTGCTTCAAATATAAAAGGAAATAAAAGAACTGCCTCTATATCAAAAAGTAAAAATAAAAGTAAAAAGGGGAAAACTCTTATACCATACCTTTTATAAGGTGTATCTTTATACAGCATTCCTGATTCATAAGGTTCAAGTTTTTCTCTTGATGCTTCTCTATACCCTAAAATTTTATTCTTAATTGTTGAGGAGAAAAGCTCTGTAATAAAAAATATAAAAAATACAAGGAATAAGAAGATCAAAAAGCTTATATATTCATTCACCTTTAAGAAAATTTTTCAAAACATAAGGGAGTATTCCACCATATTTTAAATATTCAATTTCCTTCCATGTATCAATTCTCAGAATTCCATTAAAAACTATTTCCCTGTCATCCTTTTTTGCTTTTATTTTTACCTTTTTGTTTGGTTTCAAATCCTCTTCAAGACCTTCTATAAAGTAGATTTCTTCACCTGTTAAGTTCAAGGTAGAAGCATTTTGTCCTTCTTCAAACTGTATGGGAATAACTCCCATCTGAATTAGATTCTGCCGATGAATCCTTTCAAAACTTTCTGCTATTATTGCCTTAATGGAAAGAAGCTTTGTTCCCTTTGCTGCCCAGTCTCTTGAAGAACCACTTCCATATTCCTTTCCTGCAATCACAATAAGAGGCACCCCTTCTTCCATATATTTCATTGCAGCATCGTAAATAGTTAAAACTTCTTTTTCAGGGAATTTTATAGTCCAAAATCCTTCTCTATCTGGAATCAGTTTATTTTTTAACCTAACATTTCCAAAGGTTCCCCTTATCATAACTTCATGATTACCTCTCCTTGCTCCAAAGGTATTAAATTCCTCTCTTTTTACACCCTTCGAAATCAAATATTTACCAGCAGGGGAATCCTCTGGAATCTTACCAGCAGGGGAAATATGGTCTGTTGTTATTGAATCACCAAGCAGTAATAAAACTCTCGCATTTTTAATATCTTTAATTGGAGAAGGAGTGGGTTTAAAATCTTCAAAAAATGGTGCTTCCCTTATATAGGTTGAATCTTCTTCAAATTCAAAAAGGGTTCCTTTGGGTGATTCCAGTTTCTCCCACAATTCATTCCCCTTATAAATTTCAGAATAAACTTTTTTATAGTATTCTCTTGAAAGGAACTTTTTCATATAATCAAATACCTCTTCCTCTGAAGGCCATATATCTTTCAAATATACAGGGTTATCATTTGGATCAAGTCCTAATGGCTCTTTGTAAGGATTGAAAAGGATATCACCCTTTATAGCAAAAGCAACAACAAGAGGGGGACTTGCTAAAAAATTCATTTTAACAAGAGGATGAACTCTTGCCTCAAAGTTTCTGTTCCCTGATAATACTGAGGTAACAACAAGATTTTTCTCTTTTATTATCCTTTCAACACCAGGAACAAGGGGACCTGAATTTCCTATACATGTAGTGCAACCGTAGCCTACTATAAAGAAACCGAGGGCTTCAAGATAAGTTAAAAGTCCCCCCTTTTCAAGGTATTCTTTTACTACTAAGGAACCTGGTGCAAAGGAAGTTTTAACATATGGTTTAACTTTAAGACCCCTTTCAACTGCCTTTTTAGCAAGAATTCCTGCTGAAAATAAAACAAAGGGGTTACTTGTATTTGTGCAACTTGTTATTGCTGCAATTACAATTGAACCATCCTTGAGTTCAAAATGTATATTTTCCTTTTTAATTTCATAAACTCTTAATTCTTCACCTCTTACCTGTGGATGAGGTCCTCCTTCTGATTCAAGTCTAGAGACACATTCTTCAGGAAGTTTTACTTTATAATCTTTTTCAAGGTATTCTTTTACTTTATTTTTTAATTCAAAAAGGTTTATTCTATCCTGGGGTCTTTTAGGTCCTGATACTGAAGGAAGAACATCTTCTAAATTTATTTCAATTACATCCGTATAAATTGGTTCTTCTTTATATGTATAAAATAGAAGATTCTCTTTGGTGTATTTTTTAACTCTTTCAATAATTTTTTCATCTCTTCCTGTTTCATATAGATAGATGAAGGTTTTTTCATCAACAGGGAAAAATCCTATTGTGGCACCATATTCAGGACTCATATTTGAAATTGTTGCTCTATCCTGAACTGTTAAAGTTTTTAGCGCTTCTCCAAAATATTCAACAAATTTATCAACAACTTTCTTTTCCCTGAGTTTTTGGGTTATATATAGAACAAGATCTGTTGGAGTTACTCCTTCCTTAAGTTTTCCCTTTAACCTAACTCCTATCACTTCAGGGAAAACCATATATATAGGTTCACCCAGCATACAAGCCTCAGCTTCAATTCCTCCAACACCCCAACCAAGAACACCAATTCCATTTATCATTGTTGTATGGGAATCTGTTCCGATTAAGGTATCAGGAATAAGAATTTTTTTGTTCTTATATTTTCTTACACTTACAACTTCTGAAAGGTATTCCAGGTTAACCTGGTGAATAATTCCCTTTCCAGGAGGAATAACTTTTAAATTTTCAAAAGAGTTCTGAGCCCATTTTAAAAGTTTATATCTCTCTTTGTTTCTTTCAAATTCTTTTTCTATATTTAAATTAAGAGCAAATTTTGTTCCGAAATAATCAACTTGAACTGAGTGATCAATTACAAGGTGTGAAGGAATTTTAGGATTTACTTTTTTCGGATCCCCTCCCAGTTTTTTCATTGCATTTCTCATTGAGGCAAGATCAACTATTGCTGGAACCCCTGTGAAATCCTGTAAAATAACTCTTGCAGGATAAAAAGGTATTTCTATTTTTTCCCTTATTTTCCCGTCCCAGTTTTTGAAAATCTCTAATAATTTATCTAAATTGTTATCTTTTTCATAATTTCTAAGTATGTTTTCAAGGAGTATTCTGATAGAAAATGGGAGTTTCTGGATATCTATTCCAAATTTTTTTGATGCTTTTTTAAGAGAAAAAATGTAATATTTTTTAGAATTTATATTTATTTCCTTTAAAATTTCTTTTATACCTTTCATAATTTTATTTTATGATAACACTTGAATAATTTAAAAGTAAGAGTTATAATTAAGAACATGAAAATAAAAAAGAAGAAAAAACTGACAAAAAAGGAATTAAAAAAGGACCCCTTTATAGAATTTGTTAATAATATTTATGAAAAGCTTAAAGAAAAGCCGAGGGAGTATATTGGTTCTATTTTGTTAATAATAGCAGTAATCTTTTTAATTTTTATATTAAGAACAGGAGAGGTAGGGGATTTTCCAATGGCAAGGCAGATGTGGTTTCAGGCAGTATCCCTTATGCAAGCACAAAGAATTAATGAAGCAATTCAGGTTTTTCAGGATATTTCAATAAGATTTCCTGATTCACCTGAAGGTAAAAAGGCGATCTTTTATCTTGCTAATTTTGCCTTTTTACAGGGTGATTATATAACTGCAAAAGCAAGATATGAAAGTTATCTTTCAAAAAAACAAAGTGATCCACTTCTTGAGGCATCAGCAAATGAGGCTCTTAGTATTATAGATTTTAATATGGGTAATATTGAAGGAGGTAAAAAAAGATTAAAAGAGGCTATAAGAAAAACCCCTTATAAAACCTTTAAGAGTTACTTTGCTTATAGATTTGTTAAATTGCTTATTAATAAGGAATTATATAAGGAAGCCTATGAAATTCTTAATGAATATAAGGATGAAATTTCTCAAGAATTTAAAGCTGACTTTGTTAGATTTGAAAGTTTTCTTAAAGGTGTTCTAGAATTGTAATTTAGGATGCCATGAATGAAAATACAGAATTAAAGGAAATGAAAAAAAATATCGGAAATGAAAGACATATTTATGCTTCCTTTTCTTATATACCATTTTTAAATTTTATTCCACTTTTTGATAGTGAGGCAGGTGATTTTGTTCATTTTCACGCAAAGCAAGGGTTTTTAATTTTTGTTATTGAATTTATAGGGCTTTTATTCTTTTTTGCCCTTTATCTTCTTGTTGGCTCAATTCCTGTAGTTCGTTATATTTTTATCAATTTCTTTTTTGCCTTTTATATACTTTGTGTAGCTGTTTTGATCATTATAGGAATTTATGGTGCTTTAACCGGAAAAAAACTTCAAATTCCCTTTATAGGAGAATTTGTAAATAAATTAAACCTTTAAAAGGAGGTAAATTTTGTTAGGAGAATCTTATTTTGATAAGTTTACACAGAGGGCAAAAAAAGCTTTCCAGATTGCAAAGGATGAAGCTATAAGATTATCCCATTCTGAAGTAGGAACAGAACATTTATTACTTGCCCTGACCCGTATGACAGATTCAGTAGCAGCCATGGTTCTTTCAAACCTTGGTGTTGATTTTGACCTTTTGAGAGAAAGAATTGAAACAGCACATCCTCCTGGAAATTATGTGACTCCAATGCAGGATCTACCTATGAGTGCAAGTTTGAGAAGAGTTATTCAATACGCAGCTGAAGAAGCAAGAAAACTTGGACACACCCATATTGGTTCAGAACATTTACTTATAGGTATAATGAGAGAAAAAAGAGGTTTGGGGGCGAAAATACTTTCCCAATTTGGTCTTGATTTTGATCTTGTTGTTGAAGAGACTTTAAGGCTTTTATCCAGTCTTGAAGAACCGCAACCTGAACAGAAAATGAGCCAATCTATGGGATTTAAGAAAACAAAACTTATTGAACAATTTGCCACTGATCTTACTTTACTTGCAAAACAGAATAAACTTGACCCTGTTATCGGAAGGGAAGTGGAGATAGAAAGGGTTATGCAGATACTTTCACGAAGAAAGAAAAATAATCCTGTTCTTATAGGAGAACCAGGTGTTGGTAAAACAGCTATTGTTGAAGGTCTTGCACAGAAGATAGTTAAAGGTGAAGTGCCTGATTCTTTAAAGGATAAAAGAATTTTGGCTCTTGATCTTGCTGCAATTGTTGCTGGAACTAAATACAGAGGACAATTTGAAGAGAGATTAAAGGCTATTTTGAGTGAAGTAATTATGAGTAAAAACATAATTTTATTTATAGATGAGCTTCACACCCTTGTTGGTGCAGGAGCAGCTGAAGGTGCTATTGATGCATCAAATATTTTAAAACCAGCTCTTGCAAGAGGTGAAATTCAGTGTATCGGTGCTACCACAATGGAAGAATACAGGAAATATATAGAAAAAGATGGAGCACTTGAAAGAAGATTTCAGCCAATTATAGTTGATCCGCCAACTGTTGATGAAACTATAGAAATTTTGAAGGGGCTGAAGGAAAAGTATGAAAACTATCACGGAGTTATATATACCGATGAAGCAATTGATGCAGCTGCAAGGTATGCTGATAGGTACATATCTGACAGATATTTGCCGGATAAGGCTATTGATGTTATCGATGAAGCAGGAGCAAGGGTTAAACTTATGTCAGGATTTCAAGACGAAGTTATTGAAAGGTATAAGAAAGAAATAGAAAAATTAAAGGAGGAGAAAAATAGAGCTGTTATGGAACAGATGTATGAAAGAGCTGCAAGAATAAGGGATGAAATAATGAGATTAACCCAACTTATTGAAAGCAGAAAAGAGGAACTCAAGTTAAAAAGAGAAAGACCCAAAGTAACAGAAGATGACATAGCTTATGTTGTTTCAAGGTGGACTGGTATACCACTTACAAGGATAGAAGAGGAAGAACAAATGAGGCTTTTAAGGATGGAGGAAGAACTTAGAAAGAAAGTAATCGGTCAGGATGCAGCAATTGAGCTTATTTCAAGAGCAATTAGAAGATCAAGAGCAGGTATTAAAGATCCAAGGAGACCTATTGGTTCCTTCATTTTCCTTGGTCCTACAGGAGTTGGTAAAACACATCTTGCAAAAATTCTGGCTGAGTTTTTATTTGGTGATGAAAATGCCTTAATAAGAATTGATATGTCAGAGTATATGGAAAAATTTAATGTTTCAAAACTCATAGGGGCTCCACCTGGTTATGTGGGTTATGAAGAGGGTGGTCAGCTAACCGAAAGAGTTAGAAGGAAGCCTTACTCTGTTGTTCTTTTTGACGAATTTGAAAAGGCTCATCCAGATGTTTTCAATATTCTTTTACAGATACTTGAAGATGGTGTTCTTACAGATAGTTTTGGTAGAAAGGTTAATTTTAAAAACACGGTTATAATTTTAACAAGTAATATAGGTACAAAATTTTTAAAATCCCATCATGGGCTCGGTTTCCACAAGGGCGAAGAAGGCGAATATGATTTTGAAGCAATGAAGAACTTTTTGATGGCAGAAGTAAAAGAACTCTTACCACCTGAATTTTTGAACAGAATTGATGAAATAATAGTTTTCAAACCTCTTACAAAAGAAGAGTCAATTAAAATTTCTGAAATTTTGTTAAATGAACTTGCTCAAAGAGTGTTTTCTGATAGAAAGATAAAAGTTGTGTTTACAGAAAAAGCCATTCAATTCATAACAGAGAAGGGTTTCGATCCTGATTTTGGTGCAAGACCCTTAAAAAGAGTCATAAGAACTCATATTGAAGATCCACTTTCAGAAGAAATTTTAAAGGGAGTTTTTGAAGAGGGAGATGAAGTAGAAGTTGATGTTAAGGATGAAAAGATAGTTTTTAGAAAACTTGAAGGAGCGCATGTAGAAAAAAGTTAAAATTAAATATTAATTAAATTTATATGAAATTTTTTCTTTTTTTGTTACTTATAACACGAGAAGAAGTTATTTCTGATATTAAAGTTGAAGGTAATGTAAATGTTTCCTCAGAATTTATAATTAGTTCCTCAGGGCTTAAAAAGGGTAACCTTTTAAAAGAAGAGGATATTAAAAGTGCTATAAAAAATCTTTATAATACAAAGAATTTTAAAAAGGTTTTTATTGAACTTTTAAAGGGAGAAAAAGAAAAGGAGATAGAAGTTTTAATAAAAGTTGAGGAAAATCCGAGGGTTTCGGGTATTAAAATTGAAGGAACAAGAAAGGTTAAGGAAAGTGAGATAGTAGAAAAGATAGGACTTACGAAGAATACACCTTTAACAGGTAGTGACCTTAAGGAGTATGAAAATAAGATAATTTCATTATACAGGGAAAAGGGATTTTCAGGAACAAGAGTGGAAACAGAAATTATAGAAACTGAAAGACCACTTTTTGTTGATGTTTTATTTAAAATACATGAAGGAGAAAAAGCAAGGATAAAGGAAATTGATATTGTGGGTAATAAGAGTTTTGATGATAAAAAACTTGAGATTCTTTTAAGAAACAGGGAAAAGACTTGGTATAGGAAGGCTGTATTCAGGGAAGAATACTTTGAAGAAGACCTTTCCAAAATAGAGGAATTTTACAAAAATAAAGGATTTCTTGATGCAAAGGTTGACTCCTATAAAATTAATCCTGAGGGTTTATGGCTTTTCATAAAAATTTTTGTTACAGAGGGTAAAAAATATTATTTTGGAAAACACAGTTTTGAAGGTAATAAATTCTTTGATGATAAAACTCTTTCAAAAAAACTTAAATTAAAAAGGGGAAGTGTTTTTTCCTTTAAAAAATTTATGGAATCTATTCAGGAAATTCAGGGCATATACGCAGATTCAGGCTTTTTACTCATTAAAGTAGTTCCAGAGGAGAAGAGAAAAAGTGAAGAAAAGGATACCATAGATGTTATTTTTCATATAAAAGAAGGACCTCCTTGTTTTGTTAGAAAAATAGAAATTGAAGGGAATGAGAGAACAAGGGAATATGTTATAAGAAGGGAACTTGATATTTTCCCAGGTGATAAATTCAACAGACAAAAGGTAATAAAAAGTTTAAGGGATCTTTATTTTTTGAATTTTTTTGAAAAGGTTGATTTCTCCTTTAAAATTCTTGAGGATTCTCAGCATGTGGATTTAATTTTTAAAGTAAAGGATAAACCAACAGGAACACTTCAGGCAGGTGGTTCCTGGTCACAAACTCAGAAGGGTTCCTTACTTTTATCAGTTTCTGAAAATAACCTCTTTGGAAGAGGACAGCAGGTTTCATTATCCCTTGAACTTGGACCTTATAGACAAAATATAAGATTTGATTTTACAGAGCCATGGATGTTTCAAAGACATTACCTATTTGGTTTTGATATTCACCACTACATTGATGTTTTCCCTTATGAGTATTCTATTCAGAGAACAGGTTTTTCATTATCATTTGCAAGACCCTATGATTTAAATGAATATATATGGGCAAGTTCAAGGTATGAGTTTGATAGAACTAAGGTATTTGATTTTTATACTAATTACAATCCTCAGGGAATTTTTGATTTAAGGAAAGAAAAATGGCCAAAAATTGTTTCAAGAACAATAAATGCAATTTATTATGATTCAAGGGATAGAAAGTTTAATACAAGGAAAGGTTTAAGGTCAGAATACAGATTAACTTTATCCGGTGGAATATTCCTTGGAGATGAACACTTTCACAGGCATATCGTGAACATTTCCTATTATAAACCTTTTTTTAAAGAAAAATTTGTTCCTACCTTTAATCTTAAATTAGGTGTAATGTATCCATATACTAAATCAAAGCCAATTCCAGTTTATGAGTATTTTAGACCAGGAGGCGTTGCCTTTACGGATTTTGTTATAAGGGGTTATGATGAAAGGTCTGTTGGTTATAGATCTCAAGGTGTTGTAATTGGGGGCCAGGCTGCTTATGCCTTTAATTTTGAACTGAGATTTGTTATTACAGAACAGCTTTATCTTAATCTGTTTTTTGATATGGGGAATGGATGGATTACTCCTTATTATATGGAAAAGGAATTTAAGAGATTTTTAGAGGGAAAATCAGTGAGATTAAAAAGGGGATTTGGAGTTGGAGTTAGAATGGAAATTCCCATGCTGGGAATAGTGGGTGTTGACCTTGGTTATGGACTTGATAAATTAGAGAAGGGTTTTATACCTCATTTTATTCTTGGCTTCCCCTTATGGTAAAAAATTTTTTTTTATTTGTTTTTTTCCCTGTTTTTCTTTTTGCTCTTGAAACAAAAATAGGCATAGTTGATTTAAAAAGAATAACTGAAAACTACGAAGGAATGAAGGAAGCAAAAGGTGATATTGAAAGACTTGTAAAGGAATGGGAAGGTGAATTGAATAAAAAAAGAGCAAAAATAGATTCTTTGCAGAGGCTATATGAAGGCGAAAAACCAGGACTTTCTCCTGAAGCAAGGTTAAAAAGAGAAAAGGATTTAGAAAATTTAAAAAGAGAATATCAGAATTTTATAAAGGAAATCTGGGGAAAAGATGGAAGATTAGAGCAGAAGACAAAAGAAAGAATACAGCCCATAACAGAAAAAATTAGAAAGGTTATTAAAGAAATAGCACAAGAGGAAAATGTTGATATTATTTTTGATTCTTCAAAGGATGATATTCTCTACGCAAAGGATGTTATAGATTTAACAGATAGGGTTCTTGAAAGGTTAAATATGGAATATAAGGGTAAAGAGATAGCAGAAACAGGGATAATAAGGAGATTGAGACTTTCTATTTTCCCCTTTAAACTTTCTGGAGAACTGGTAGGTTCTATTTATCCAAATATTTTTATGAATGAACTTGAAAAGGGTATTAGAAAATCACCTAAATTTGATGTTACAGGAAGTGATGTTTCTGAGAATAGTATAAAGTCCGTAGGTTACGATAGAAACACTTTACCTGAAGCACAGATTCCTTTTGTAATAACACAACTTGGAGTTGATTATGCTTTATATGGAGAATTGAAGAAAAAGGGAGGTGATGTAATTGAAGTTAATTTTTACATTTATAACATTAAGGGAGAAAAGGTTTTTGAAAATACATTAACTTTCAAGGAAACTGAGGAAAAAATTAAAGAAGGAGCTTACTCAGTAGCACAGAGTGTTATTAATTATTTTTCTGAAGGTAAGTAGAGTTTATTTCCTTTTCAAGGATTTCAAAAGGATTTTGTGATAGAATTTCTTCCCCTTTTATCATATTTTTTAAACGATAGGTATTTTTTCTTAATTCCTCTTCTCCAATAATAAGTACCCACTTTGCCTTTTTCTTATCTGCTTTTCTTAACTGGGATTTTAAACTCTTTGTATCCCATTCCATATCAGAATAAATTCCCTTTTCCCTTAATTTTCTAACCCATTTTATTGCTTCTTCTTTTTCCTTTTCAGAAACATAAATAACATAAATAAGATTTTTTTCTTTTTTTTCATAATTTTCCATTGCAATCATTAATCTTTCAACACCAAAAGCAAAACCAATACCAGGTGTATCTATTCCTCCTATTATTTTCATTAAATAATCATATCTTCCCCCACCTCCAAGAGCATCCTGGGCTCCTAATTTTTTAGAAATAATTTCAAAAGCTGTTTTTGTATAGTAGTCAAGACCTCTAACAATAAATGGATTTTCTATGAAATTGAAATTTTCTTTTAAAAG
Organism: candidate division WOR-3 bacterium; assembly: GCA_039803925.1. Taxonomy (NCBI): domain Bacteria; kingdom Pseudomonadati; phylum Caldifarciminota; species Caldifarciminota bacterium. The sequence continues at coordinate 24,828 of JBDRZL010000004.1, forward strand.
TAAATTTAAAAGTTTTTCATGGTGATTTAAACATTCATTGCATAAAAATTTTTTTAAAGGCTTTAAAAATTTTATTTTTTCCCTATCTATTTTACAATCTAATATTCTAAAAGGATTTCTCTCATATCTTTGCTGACAGTTTGAACAGAAATTCTTTATTTTTTCTTTTAATTCTTCTTTTAAATATTCTGAATATTTTTTTCTATCTTCCAGACAGCCAACAGAATTTATTTCAAATACATAATCCTTAATATTTATTTCCTTTAAAATATCTTCAGCAAGAATTAAAATTTCAAGGTCAATGTAAGGTTCTTTATAACCTACAGCTTCAGCACCCAGTTGATAAAATTCCCTGTATCTTCCCTTTTGGGGCTTTTCGTATCTGAACATATTTAGAAAGTAAGAAAATTTTGAAGGGAGTTCTATATTTTCTTCAACAATTGCTCTTAAAACAGGAGGTGTTCCCTCAGGTCTTAAGGCAAGTTTTCTTCCTTTTAAATCTTCAAAAACATACATTTCTTTTTCTACAATATCAGTTGTTTCACCTGTTGATTTTTCAAAGAGTTCTTTAACTTCAAAAGTTGGCGTTATTATGAAGTTATATCCGTAAAGTTCACAAACTTTCTTTGATTTTTCAAAGATAAAGATGAATTTATCAAATTCTTCTCCATATATATCTCTTGTTCCACGAATTCTTTGATATTTTTTTTCCATTTAAATTAAAATTTTATAATAAAGGTTCAAGCCCTTTCTATTTTAAAAGGAGAACCTGTGAAAAATTATTTTATATTATTAATAATGGCTCTTCCTTTTATTTTGTCCTGTAAAAAGAAAGAGGAAAAAAAGTTGACTGGAACCCCGATAGCAAAGGTCGGTAATGTTTATATTACTCAGGATGATCTTGAAAAGGGTTTGCCTCAATTTGCTTACCAGTTAATGGGAGAGGAACAGAGAAAAGAATTTTTTAATTATGTTATTGACCTTGTTATTTTTTCTCTTGCAGCTGAAAAGGATGGGATAGATAAAGAGCCTTTGATGAAAGAAAGATTGTTGTGGGCAAGAAGAATGGTTTTATCAGATGAGTATTTCAGGAGAAAAACTCAAAATATAATTATTAGGGAGTCAAAAGTTGATTCCTTTTACAAAAGTTTTGAAAATGACTTTTTAAAGGAAATAGAGTTTGTTTATTTCTTTGTGAATACATTGAGAGATGCTGAGAATATAAGGAACATATTAATGCAGGGTGTTTTAACTCCTAAACTGATTGAAGAAATTACAGCAAAATATAATGCAATTGGTGATATTACCAGTGTAAATGCAGGATATTTACATCTTGAAACAGCTCTTCCTTTTCCAAAAGAAATAGCACAGGCTCTTTTAAACCTCCCGAAAGGACAAGTTTCTGATGTTATTTCTGTTCAGAATCCACCTGGGTTTGCTATTGTTAAAATATTGAGCACTTCGCCCACTAAACTTTCAAAAAACGATATTTTGAGCGATATAAGGCAGTATATCCAGTTAACAAAAATTATAAAGGTTAAAGATTCTTTGCGAGAGGAGCTGAAGAAAACTTTCCCTGTTGAAATTTATACAAGAGGGGGTACAAAATAGGTTCAATTCCTTTATAAAAATTAACAAAAAATTTATGAAAGTTGGAATCTGTGGTGCAGGAACAATGGGAAATGGTATAGCCCATGTTTTTGCTTTAGAAGGGTTTGATGTTATTTTACAGGATATTTCAATGGAGATTGTTGATAGGGCAGTAAATACAATTTCATCCAATATGGATAGGCAAATTAAAAAGGGTATAATTGATGAGAGAAAAAAGAAGGAAGCTCTTTCAAGGATAAAAAAAACAGTTTCCCTTGATGATCTTTCTGATTGTGACCTTATAGTTGAAGCAGTTTTTGAGGATGTAGAAGTTAAAAAAGAACTTTTCAGGAAATTAGATAAAATTGTTAAAAAAGATGCAATTTTTACTTCTAACACTTCATCAATATCAATAACTCTTCTTGCCTCTCAAACTGAAAGACAGGAGAGATTTTTAGGTATGCATTTTTTTAATCCTGTCCCAGTTATGAAACTTGTTGAAATAGTTAAGGGAATAAGAACAAGTAATGATACAATAAATTTTGTTTTTGAACTTGCGAAAAAAATTGGAAAAGAACCTGTTATTGTGAATGATTATCCTGGATTTGTTTCAAATAGGATTTTAATGCCTATGATAAATGAGGCAATTTATGCTTTAATGGAAGGTGTTGCTTCAAAGGAGGAAATAGATAAAGTTATGAAACTTGGTATGAATCATCCAATGGGACCCCTTGAACTTGCAGATTTTATAGGGCTTGATGTTTGTCTAAATATATTGGAGGTTTTATACAGGGATTTAGGAGACCCTAAGTATAGACCCTGTCCCCTTTTAAGAAAAATGGTAGAAGCAAATTTACTTGGAAGAAAAACTTTAAAGGGTTTTTATGATTATACAAAGGGGTAAATTTAATTAATAAAAAAATTGATTTTGAGAAATTAAGAGAGATACAAAGAAATCTTGCAAAGAAATTAAAATTTAAAAAGATTAATTTAAAGAAAATAAGGTATGTGGGAGCCTGTGATGTTTCTTATAAAGAGAAATTCGCAAGAGGAGCAATAGTTTTATATGATTTAAAGGAGGAAAAGATAATTTATGAGAAAGTAGTTGAAAAAAAAATCAGCTTCCCCTATGTTCCAACTTTCTTATCTTTTAGAGAGATTCCTGTTTTAGAGGAGCTTTATAAAAAATCACCTATTAAGCCTGATGTTTTATTTATTGATGGTCAGGGCATACTACATCCTTTTAAACTTGGACTTGCTTCTCATTTTGGAGTGCTTTATAATATTATTACAATAGGTATTGCTAAAAACAAACTGGAAGGAGAAATTAAAAAAATGCCAGAGAAATTAATGAAAGCAGAACCAGTATATATGGATGGAAAAATATCGGGCTTTTGTTTAAAGCTATCAAAGGGAAAAAAATATTTATGGATATCTCCAGGAAACCTGATTACCCCAAGAGAAGCCCTTCATTTTACTTTAAAATTCATAAAAGATGGGTATCATTTCTTAATGAAAAGAGCAGATATATTGAGTAAAAAATGTGATTTAAATCACTTGAAAAAATTTTAAATGGATGTTATAATTAACTTTATTTTAAAATTATAGGGTTCAAATCCCTTAAAAATTAAGGAGGTTTTATGAAGAAGTTATTAGTACTGGTGATAGGTTTTGCCTATCTGGTAGCTTCTCCCCTATCCCTTTTCCGTCCCTCTGATAAAAAGGGTCTTGATATACCCCTTAGGGCAAAACCAATTTATAATAAAAGGGTAAAAGGTTCTTCAAATTACCAAATTCTCCAGACATGGACTACAATATTTTCAGAAGATTTTGAATCTGGAACAATGCCCACTGGATGGACTGTTACTGATGGAAATAATGATGGATATAGTTGGACTGTTGGTGTTTCAAATGATCCCTTCTATCCGCCGAATTATGGAACAAATTATTTATACTATTCAGATGATGATGCGGGTTCTTCTGCACCACCTGGTGATGAAATTCTCACAACAAGCTCTTATTATATACGGAAAATTGCTAACTTGAGGTTTATATATGCCTATGATTTTGAGGAATACTTAGGACAACCTTATGAATATGGAGAAATCCATGCGAGGTTCTTTTCAGGAGGAACATGGTCTCCATGGAACATGCTTGTTCAGTATTACCAAGATACAGGTCCAAAATGGGATACCCTTGATCTAACATCCTTTTTACCAGCAGATTCTGTTCAGCTTAGATTTATATATAGAGACCCTTCTGGTGAGTGGGCCTGGGGATTTTATCTTGATAATTTCCTTCTTGAAGGAATTTTGCAAATTAATGTCCTTTTTGTTGATGATGACCAAGGATTAACATATGAAAGTTATTTTGTTAATTCTCTTTCTTTTTTAAATGTTGACCATGATACTTTTGTGGTTCCTGCAGGTGCAAATAATGGTCCTGATTCTCTCTATATGTCAAATTATGATATTGTTATATGGAATACAGGTGATGATTGGACCTATACACTTACAGCACAGGATACAGTTGAAATCAAAAAATACTTAAATGCTGGAGGTAGATTATGGTTATCTTCACAAGATGTGCTCTATAATCTCGGGACAAGTGTCTCCTGGATGCACATAACAGGTTTTACAAATGATATAGGCTGTCAATATGCAACAGGTTTGGGTCCTGTTATGCAGGGATTCAGTTTTGCTACAAATGGGAATGCTATGACTGATTTTGCAGATGCTATTAATCCTGATCCATCAGCCTATCCTGAGGTTGTAAATCAGGATAATTATATAAATTCACTTTCATACTCAGGAACATACAAACTTTTCTTCAATACCTTTGCTTTTGAGAATATAGCAGATCCTTATGATAGACATGAATTTGCAAGGAGAGTTTTAAGGTTTTTTGGTTATATTTTGCCCAAAAGGGATGTGGGAGTAAGCTCAGTTTATCCAACAGGTTTAATGCAAATTGGTGATACAGTTCAGATATCGGCTACATTTAACAATTTTGGAACTCTTTTCCCTGAGAACTTTGCTGTTCATGTAGAAGTTAGAGATCCATTAAATAATGTTATTTTAACAAAAGATAGTATTATTACGGGATTTCAGCCTCTTGCAAAGGATACAATTTGGGCAGGAAGTGTTATACTTTCCTTGGAGGGAATATATACTATAAAGGCTTATACAACAAGTAATTTTGATGAGGATGCTACAAATGATACTGTTATCGGTCAAATATATGCTTCTCCATGGGGTTCCTGGACAATTTATCCTTCTCCGAGTGTAAATTATGACAGGTTAACTCACGCAACAGTTTACGATTATGATAACGATAGGATTTATATGATAGGTGGGACACCAAATGGACAAGCAGGTTCAAATGTTTCATATAATTACAGGTTTGATCCTTTAAATAATACATGGGAAACTAACCTTGCACCCATGCCAACACCGAGGGGTTGGATACAGGGTGTTTATTATAATGGCTTTATATATGTGGCAGGTGGGTATTCTAACTCTCAAACTGCCCTTTCTGTTTTTGAAGCTTATGATATACAGAATAATGCATGGGTAAATCTTCCTGCTTTACCATCCCCAAGATTAGCTTATGGAGCTGTTGCATGGAACGGTAGTGTTTATATTCTTGGGGGACTTGATGCAAGTTTTAATGCAACAAACACTGTTTTAAGGTATGATATATCAAATAATGCATGGACTTCCGCTACAAGTCTTCCTTTAAACTTCTTTATGGGTGGTGTAACTCATATTAAGGATACTATATACATAGTTGGAGGTTATACAGGAACAGGAGCCTGGACAAATCTGTATAGGGGAATAATTGATCAGAATAATCCGGATCTGATTACATGGCAGGATCTTGGTCCTCTTCCCTATCCTAATATGAATAATGCTGCTGTTAGTTTACCGGGTTCAATTATAATGATAGGAGGTTTTGTAAATGCAGCAACAGTTACAGATTCTGTATGGGAATACAAAATTCAATCAGGAACATGGGGACCTATACCTAATTATGTTGTCCCTGTTGTAAGAAATCATTTTGCAGTAGGAAGAAAAGCAAGAGGTGGAACAGGAGATAGAATTTACGTTGTTGCAGGTGATGCATATGGAGACTGGGATCCACCCAACAATTATTACTATTACCTTGAAAGACCTGCTGCAATTTCTGTATCTGAAAAGGGAGAGAAAGTGAATAAGCCTTATCTTTTTGTTAAGAGTAATCTTTCAAATGGAAGCTTTGTTATTAATTTTCTCCTTACAGAAGATAAGGATGTTGATATAGGTCTTTATAATATCCTTGGTCAAAGGGTGGCAACAATTTTCAAGGGAACAAAATCAAAGGGTGAGTATACAATAAACTTTAATAAAAAAGACCTGAAATCTGGAATATACTTTATCAAAATGGAAACAGGAGATAGGATTCCTGTTCAGAGGATTGTAAAGATAAAGTAAAAAAGTTTAAATCTTTTAATTTCTAAGGGGAGGTTCAAAGCCTCCCCTTTTTATTTTATAATAATAATATGGAAAAAACTCTTTTAATAATAAAACCAGATGCTGTTAGAAGAAATTTGATTGGTAAAATAATTTCAATGTGTGAGGAAAATGGATTTAAGGTATTGAATATAAAAATGGAAAAATTAACAAGGAAAAAAGCAGAAAGTTTTTATAAGGTTCATAAGGGAAAGGATTTTTTTGAAAATCTTGTTAATTATATCACCTCCGACTATGTTGTTGCTATTTTACTTGAAAAGGAAAAAGCAATTGAAACTTTAAGAGAACTTGTTGGGGCAACTGATCCAAAAAAAGCAAAAAAAGGCACAATAAGGCATCTTTTCGGGATAAGTATAACAGAAAATTCTGTTCATGCCTCTGATTCAAAGGAAAGTTTTGAATATGAAGTAAAGCACTTCTTTTAATGCATTTTTCTGAATTTTTTTTCCCAGTTTTAAAAAAAGAAATAGATGAAATATTTAAGGGGAAGAGGGTTAAAAAATTCTTATTTAGCGATAAAAAATTTTTTGTCATTTTTGATGATAAAAATGTTTTAAAAATATCACTTGAGTCACAGAATTATTACTTTTTGCCTTGTATTTCTCCCCTTACAGAAAATAAAAACTTTTTAGAATTTAAAGAGCTTCCATATTTAAAGGATTTTGTTTATAAAAATTCAAAAATAATAGAAGGGGAAAGAATTTTTATAGCAAATTTTGTTAAGAAAAACCCTCTTGGAGAAATTGAAAAAAGAAAATTAATAATTGATTTTACGAGAAGAAAAAAAGAACTTTTGATATTGAAAGATGAAAAGGTTATATATTCCTTTTCAGGATTAAAAGAATTTAAAATAGAATTTCCTGATAAAATTAATATTTTTAAAGAAAATAATTTAGAAAAGATAAAAGAGTACACTCAAAAATTCTTACCCTTTTTATATGAGGTTATAGAAAGAGAAAAAGAAATTTCAGATTTTAAAGAAATTCTTTATAAATATTTTAAAGGCCCCTTTTATGTTGATAAGGAGAAAAAATTGCATTTGATCAAGAAGGGTAATTTTTTTGAATTTAAAAAATTAAGAGAAGCTCTTTTTTATATATACAGGGACCTTGAAAAAACAGAAATTGAAAAAACAAAGGTAAAAGAAAAAAAAGAAAAAATTTTAAAAAAAGAAAAATTTGACCCTGAAATATATAAAATTAAAGGGGAAACAATTTTACTTAATTTAAATCAGATTTTAGATAAAAGGGGGGTATTTAAACTAACTCACCCTGAAAATGGAGAAGTTGAGGTTGAAATAAAGTTTTCTGAGACACCCCAAAAAGCAGCAGAAAGGTATTTTGAAAGATATAAAAAACTTAAAAGAGCTAATTTAATTAAAGAAAAAGTTGAAATTGAAAAAGAAAAAATACAAAGTTACAAAGTTTATATTTCACCTTCTGGTTTTAAAGTTTTAGTTTCAAAAAGTAAGGAATATGCCAATGAAGTTACCTTTAAAATTGCTAAACCTAACGATTATTTTTTCCATGTTAAAGATATAAGAGGAGCACATGTTATCTTGAAATATGAAAAAAATAAAGAATTAAAGGAAGAAGATGTAAAATTTGCTGCTGAATTAGCAAAAAAACATAGCAAACTAAAAGGTGATGAAAAAGTTTATGTTCTTTATACTTTGAGAAAATATGTTAAACCTATCAAAGGAGAAAAAGGACTTGTTAGAATAAAAAGAGAAAAGGTTATACTTGTATGATAAAATTTTTGCTTTTTCCTTCCACTCTTTTTATTTTTTTTAATTTAAAGAACTATTATATAAAAGTTTTTCCCCCTGATACTTTAAACTTTGAGAAACCTTTTAATTTCGTAGATGTTAAAACTGACGGTTTATTCATTTATTTTTTAACAAGGGATGGAAAGGTTAAATCCATCAATCCCTATAATGGAACTCTCAAATCAGAATTTAAAATTAATTCCCTTTTATATGCTTTATACTTTGATGTTACAGATAGGGGTAATTTTTATTTTTTTATTTCAAAGGGGGGAACATCAAAAATTTTAAAAATAAAGTTTTCTCCCTTTGATACTACAGTTTATTATTATGATATTGATAAAAATTTGTTTGATTTTTTCTGTATAGATGATAGTTTTTTTATTTTTGTTTTTAAAGACAGAATTTCAGTTTATAAAAATGGGAAACTAACCAAGATATTCAAAAAAAATTATAAAAATTATTTCAAATATAAAAATTCCTTTTATGTATATAGTGGAGATACTCTTTTTTCTCTGCTCATGGGAGAAAAAAAAGAATATAAAGGAAGTTATGATTTTTTGTTTATAATAGATAAAGGTGAGATAGTTAATAAAGATAACAAATGGTTTTTAAAAAATTGATTAATTTGTTTATTTTCATAACACTGAATTCTCAAAATTTTGAATATAAGAGGGAAATAATAACCTTTGAAAGACCAATTATTATACTTGAATCTCCTCTTTTAAATTCCCTCAAAGTTTTTAAGGATACTTTTAAAATCCCTTTTAAATTAAAAAGTGACACTTTATTTCCTCTTTTGCCTCTTACGGAAAAAGATACCTTTTTTGTTGAATATCTTTCCTTTTTTTATAAAAAGGATACAACAGTTTTAAAAATAAAAAGTTTTTTATTGGAAGAAGAATACAGTGAAGAAAAAAAGAAAAGTATGGAAGAGGAGATGAATGTGGAAATAAAGGGTGAGAAAACCCTTTCTGCTTCCTATTCAGGTTACGGTTTTAAGATAGATCAGAGGTTAAATTTTGAAATTGATGGAGAACTTTCAAAGGGTTATAGAGTGAGGGGGAAAATAAGTGATGAATCATTTCCTGAAGAGGAAAATTTCACAAGGAATTTAACAGAACTTGAGGAAGCAAGTTTTAATTTTGAAGGAGAAAATTTGAAGGCTAAAATAGGTGAATTTACTATGAAATCAAATTTTTATCCAAAATTCAGCAAGGAAATTCTCGGTCTTGAATTTAATGCCTATGGTAATAAAAATAATTTTACCTTAATCCTTGGTTATCCAAAGGGAAAATTTAAAACTTTATATATAGAACTTGATAAAAGTAATTTAAATAACTTTTTACTTATTGATCCTTTAAAGGAAAAAATTGTTCCAAATTCTGAAAGAGTTTATCTTGATGGAAGATTATTAAAAAGGGGAAGGGAATTTGATTATATCATTGATTATTCAAATGGAACTCTCACTTTAACTCAAAATGTAAGTTATTCTCTTAATTCAAAGTTAAGATTAGATTTTGAGATTGTAGAAGATGCTTATAGTAATTATATTTTTTCATCAGAGTATCAAAGAACCTTTGCCTTAATGAATTTAAATTTTATGTACATAAATGAAAGTGATATAGCTTCAATGCCTAAATTTCTTTTGAAAGAAGAAGATAAAGAGAATTTAAAAAATGTAGAGGATTCTTCTTGGGTTCTTTTAAATGGTATAAACCTTGTTGATTCAGGGAAGGGAGATTATATTTTGAAAAGTGATACTCTAATTTATGTTGGAAAAAATAAGGGTAATGTTTTACCAAATTTTGTTTTTGTTGGTCCATTTGAAGGTGATTATGAATTTGTTGATGGAAAAAATTATTTTGTTTATGTAGGTGAAGGTAAGGGGTCTTATAAACCCGGAAAATGGGGTATTACTCCAAAAAGGAATCAGAATTTAATTTTTAGTTTAAAATCAGAAAATAATTTTTTAAAAATTGATAATACTTTTGGTTTTTCTCTTTTTAATCCTAATCTCTTTATTCGCAAGAATATATCAGGTTTTTATGGAGATTTTAGATTTAATGTTGAAAAAGGTAAATTTGGCATAGATTTTAATTTTTTAGGTAAAAAAAATTTTAAATCACCCTTTAGAATTTTTGAGGAAAATTATTTCTATTACTGGGGTAAAAATATAAAGGGGAATTTTTATGATACAAGGATAAAACCCTATTTAAAGTTAAATGAAATTTTTAATCTCTATTACACTTACTCAAATTTAAAAAGTGAAAATTTTTTTATAGATAAAAATTCTTATGGATACGAATTGAATTATTTTTTTAAAAATAAAACTGATATAGAGTTTTTTAGTTATAGAAAAAACAGTTGGAAAAGATTTAATTTATATTTTGAAAAAAAATGGATACTATCACCTTTTTATAACTATTTTTATGAAATAGATACACTCAAAATTAAAAAAATTAACGAAAGTTTTGGATTTAAAATAGATTTTAAAAATAAAAGTTTTTTATATGAAATTATATCCTTTAGAAGAAAAAGTTTAAGGGAGTTAAAAAATAATTTCAGAATTCTTTACAGTTTTGATAAACTAAATTTAAAGTTAAGTTCAAGTTTAATAAATTTGAAAGATTCAATAATTTCAAAAAGGGATTTTAATTATTATTTAGAAGCAAATTTTTATCCCAGGAACAATTTATCTTTAAATTTTGTATCAAATTTAATAAGAATGAATGGTTTAAGGAGGGTTTTTGAATATGTAAAAGTTCCAGAGGGAAGAGGTTCATATAGTTATGATTCTCTCAGCAATACTTTTTATCCTGATCCAGATGGTTCCTATATAAGAAAAATAAGAGATATTCCATTGAATGAAGGAATTTTGAAATCTGAAAATGATTTTTCCTTTAATTTTAATGGAGAGAAGTTTTTTTATATAACAAGTGTTTCATATAGAAGGGATAAAAGTTTTGAGCCAAGAACCTATTTTTCACTTATAAAGAATTTAAATTTTAATATTTTTTTGAGTCCCTTTTTGAATTTTATTTACATAAGGGATTTTAATAGAATTTTTGAAGGTTTTAATAGAAATGAAAGTTATGAAATTTTAACTGGAATTAAAAAAACTTATTTTAAAAAAATTTTAGAAATCTCAATAAATTTTAAAAGGGATATTTTTGAAGAACTATTCATTTTTAACAGAAAAAAAACTTATGCTTTACCTTTTTCTATTGTTATCTCTGAAAGTAATATTAATTCTAAAATAAAGCTTTCGCCGGGTTTAGTTATTCTTGAATATTTTAGACCAGAATCTAATAGAGAAAGAATTCCTTTTTTGGAATTTAATTTTAATTTATCATCAATTTTTATATTTAAAACAAAGATTTTTTTTGATTTTAATTTTATAATAAAAAAATCCTATAAAAGAAGTTTTGCTTCCAGTTTTGAAAGGGATAATTGGAGATATAATTTTAGTTTTAAAGTAGAAAGGAATATTACAAGTAATACTATAGTTATTTTGAAATCAGATTTAAGGAGGGGTTCTTTCTCAAAGTCTTTTTATAATTTTTATCTTGAAACAAAGTTGCTTTTTTAATTTTTTATTTTATATAATACGGTTATGGAGAGAATATGGTTAAAGTTTTATGATAAGGGTGTAAAAAGTGATATAGAAATACCAAAGGTTCCTCTTTTTTACTTTCTTCTTGAAACTGTAAAAAATTTTCCAGAAAAGGATGCTTATATATTTTTTGACAAAAGAACAAAATTCAAAGAACTTCTTTTTAAATGTAGAAAATTTGCTTCTTTTTTGAAAGAAAATGGAATAAAAAAGAAAGATAGGGTAGCTTTTCTTTTGCCCAATACTCCCCATTTTGTTATTTCCTATTATGGAACTATGATGGTAGGTGGGATTGTTGTTCAGTTAAACCCTTTACTTTCTGATAGGGAAGTTTCTCTTCTTTTAAAGAATTCAGGTTCTAAAATCTTAGTAATTCTTGATATTTTACTGCCAAGATTTCTGAATTCCATTAAAAGTTCAAATATTGATTTTTTAATTGTTGCTCAGATTGACGAATATTTTCCACCTTTTAAAAGAATTGGTTTCAAATTTTTTAAAATTTTGAAGGGAATAAATCGAAAGTTGAAAGGTTTAAAGAGAAAATATTTCTTTTTTAGAGAAATTGAAAATTATAAGGAAATAGAAAATTTTGAAAAAATAGACCCAGAAGAAGATATAGCTTCCCTTCAATATACAGGTGGGACAACAGGGATTCCAAAGGGTGCAATGCTCACTCATTACAATCTTGTTGCAAATACTTTGCAAACGATGGAATGGGTTCCTGATTTAAGAAAAGGTGAAGAAGTTGTTATGGGTGTTTTACCCTTTTTCCATGTTTATGGAATGTCAGTGGCTTTAAATTTTTCAATAGCTTCTGGTTCAACTTTAATAATTGTTCCTAAATTTCATACCAAGGAAATTCTTGAAAAGATAGAAAAATATAAGGTAACAATTTTTCCTGGTGTTCCACAGATGTATCAGGCAATAAATAACTTTAAGGATATTAAAAAATATAAATTAAGTACAATAAGAGCATGTATTTCAGGAGCAGCACCTTTACCACCTCAGGTCAAGGATAAATTTGAAGAGTTAACAGGTGCAAAACTTGTTGAGGGTTATGGATTATCTGAAGCTTCACCTGTTACCCACTGTAATCCCCTTTACGGTAAAAATAAAAGGGGAAGTATAGGTGTTCCTTTTCCAAATACCTTAGCAAAAATTGTTGATCTTGAAAAAGGTGAAAAAGAAATGCCCATTGGTGAGCCAGGAGAATTAATCCTTAAAGGTCCACAGGTAATGAAAGGTTATTGGAACAATGAAGAAGAGACTAAAAAGGTTATAAGGGATGGATGGTTATATACAGGTGACATAGCAAAGATGGATGAGGATGGTTACTTTTATATTCTTGATAGAAAGAAGGATTTAATAATTGTGAGCGGATTTAATGTTTATCCAAGAAATATTGAGGAGGTTCTTTTAACTCATCCAAAAATCAAGGATGTTGCCTGTGTTGGTATCCCCTATGAAAAAACAGGAGAAGGTGTTAAAGTATTTATAGTGCCAAAGGAAGGAGTCAGTTTAACAAAGGAGGAGGTAATTGAATTTTCAAAGAAAAATCTTGCAAAGTATGAAGTTCCTGTTGAGGTTGAATTTGTTAAGGAAATTCCAAGAACAGCAGTTGGTAAAACTTTAAGAAGGGTTTTAAAGGAAAAAAGTTAAATTTCAAATCCAAGGGGACAATATTTAAGGGATTCTTTATTTTCTTTGCTTATTTTTAAGTTGCCTTTTATTTTACTTAAGAATATTTCACCCCTTGTTCCTTTATCTTCTCTTAAAAATTTTTTATAATTATCTGAATATAGATTACATAGGGAGCAGAGAATACACATTTTTTTATTTTCTCCAGGTTCATATTTATTAACTTTAAATTCACCTTCTATTTTTGATGGGTTAAAAAGATCATAAGGGTCAAGGGCTTTTTTAATTTTCTTCATTATCTCATATTCTTTAAATCTCTTTGTATACATAATGTATTTTATTCCAAAACCATGCTCCCCTGTTACAGTTCCTCCTATATCAAGGACATATTCGCATATTTCCCTCTTCATTTTTTCTGCCTTACCATTTTCTCTTTTTTCAAAAATAATACTTGTATGAATGTTTCCATCCCCGAAGTGTCCGTATGGAATTATTTTAATTTTATATTTATTTTCAAGTTTTTCATAGAAAAGAATAAGAGAATCTATTTTTGAAACAGGAACTGTGACATCTATGGACTTTTTTCTTCCTTTTAAATTCCACATTAAATTTGAATATTTTTTTCTTAGAGATAAAATTTTTTCTTCCTCTTCTTGATTAAAAGGTAAAATTAAATTACCTTTGATAGTTTTTTTTAATTTTTCAATTTCTTGAATTACATCTTCTTTTTTTCCGATATATTCAGTCCATAATAAAAATTTATTTTCCCATTCCATAATTTCGCATAGGGTTATATTTTCCTTTTTTATAAGTTCTTTTGAAATTTTAAGAATTTCTTTTTTTTCTGACTCAATTAAAATACTTTTTTTATACTCAGGAATTCTTATAACCTTTAAATATATTTCTGTTATAAGCCCTAATGTTCCTTCTGAACCTACAAAGATTTTTTCAACTGGATAAAAGAGTTTATTCTTTTTTAAAAGTCCCCTTGTATTTAGAACTGTTCCATCTGAAATTAAAACAGAAAGTCCATTTACATAGTTAATGGTTACTCCATATCTTAAAGCCCTTGGTCCTCCTGCATTTGTTGCAACAGTTCCTCCTATGCTTGCTATATCACTTGAAGCAGGGTCAACTGGATAAAAGTATCCATAATTTTTTAAAAATTCATTTATCTCATCAATTGTAAAACCAGGTTCTAAATAAAGTATTTCATCCTCTATGAAGAATTCAATTTTATTTTTAAGTCTTTCAGTGCTAACAACAACACTTTCAGGGTGAGGAACACATCCACCGCTTCTTCCTGTCGCTTTTCCCCTTGGTGTTACTGGAATTTTATTTTCAAGGAGTAAAGATACAATATCAATAAGTTTATTTTTTTCCTTTGGAATAAAAACTGCCTTTGGTAATGAATAAAAAAAAGATGTGTCAAAGGAGTATGCATAGAGGACTTCTTCCTCAATAAAAAATTCCTCAGGAAATTTTTTCTTTAATTCCCTAAAAAGTTTCTTCATTCTTTTTGAGAGTATCTTTTAGAAAGGGCAAAAGGGTTAAAAGAATGTTTATTGTTAAATTTATAGGGAATTTTGAAAAGGGAATTAAAAATCCTAAAAATTCCTGAATAAAAAGATAGGATAAATCTTTTTCATATTCCCTTTTAATTTTTTCTTTTAATTCTTTTTCATCAGGATAAATAACCATTATTGCTTTGATAAGAGCCTCTTTACCTTGCGTTTCATAAATTTTCTTAAATAGTTCTTTTTCCTTTAAGCTCTCTTCTTTTTTTCTTTTTAATTTTGAAATTTCTTCTTCTTTTTTTCTTGTAAATTTTAATAGTTCACCGTGATTAAAAAACATTCCTTTACAGTTTTCACAGAAAAGGATAAGTAAATCCTTATATTTTGGATTTAAATATTTTCCCATTTTTTTATTACATTGAGGGCACTTAAAGTTTTTATTTATATCTAAGGGTAATTTTGTTTTTAAAAGGGGTAAATTAATTTCCTCAAGTTTTTCTGCTTCTTTTTCTTTTATTCTTAAACCTGAAAGCTCAGAGAAAAAAATCCCCCCGCACTGGAAGCATTGATACGAAGTTTCAATTTGACCGTAAATATTTTTAAATTTTCTTTCCTCTAAATTTATATTACATAGAGGGCAATTCATTTAAAAAAGTATTTCTTAATTTCCTCAAGAACAGAAACAAATTTATCAACCTCCTCTTTTGTGTTATATAAATAGAAGCTTACCCTTGCTGAGTTTTCAATTTTAAAATGTCTCATTAAGGGTTGTGTGCAGTGATGTCCACTTCTTATAGCAATTCCTTCCTCATCGCATATTCCTGCTATATCGTGCGGGTGAATTCCTTTTATGTTAAAGGAAATGATTCCGAGGGTTTTTTGTCCCTTATGTCCATAAATTTCAATCCCTTCAATTTCCTTCATTTTTGAGAGAGCATATTCTGTTAATTCATTTTCATGTTTTTCTATATTTTCCATTCCTATTTCTTTAAGGTATGAGATAGCAGCAGAAAGTCCTATTCCACCTGCTATATTGGGTGTTCCTGCCTCATATTTCCAGGGCAGTTCATTCCATGTTGCCCCTTCAGTTGTTACTTCAAAAATCATATCGCCACCGTATAAAAAAGGTTCCATTTTAGAGAGTAATTTTTTCTTTCCGTATAAAAATCCAATTCCTGTTGGTCCAAGCATTTTATGTCCACTTACAGCAAGAAAATCAATATCAAGTTCTTTCACATTTATTTTTGTATGTGGAACAGCCTGAGCACCATCGCAAACTACTATTGCATCACTATTTTCTCTTACAATTTTAATAATTTCTTCTGCTGGATTAATTGTTCCAAGGAAATTTGAGGCAAGTGTAAAGGTTACTATCTTTGTCTTTTTATTTAAGAGTTTTTTAAGATGTTCAAGGTCAAGGGTTCCGTCTGAAAGAACATTTACATAGTTTAATTTTATTTTTTTTACTTTCCTTAGCATCTGCCAAGGGACTATGTTTGAATGGTGTTCCATTAAGGTTGTTATAACTTCATCACCTTCTTCAAGTTGATGTATTCCTATTGAATAGGCGCAAAGGTTAAGGGCTTCAGTTGCGTTTCTTGTAAAGATAATCTCTTCCATTGAATTTGAGCCAATAAAGTCTGCTACTTCTCTGTGGGCTTCTTCGTATTTAATGGATGCTTCGTAACTTAAAGTATGGACACCTCTGTGAACATTTGCATTATAGTTTTCATAGAATTCTAAAATTGCATCAATAACCCTTTTGGGTTTTTGTGTTGTTGCAGCATTATCAAAATATATAAGGTCTTTTCCCCTTATTTTTCTTTTTAAACAGGGGAAATCTTCTCTAATTTTTGTTAAATCTAAAAAAGTCTCTTTTGTTTTCATAAAATTTTTTTAATTTAAAGGATTTGAACCTGCTAATAAAATTATATTATACTCTTAATTATGAAGAAATTTATATTTTTTATTCTTTTTCAAACTCTTTTATTTTCAAAGGTAAATTTAAAATTTGGAATAAAGTCCTCCATAGTTTATGAAAATGGTGAGGCCTATCCATTAATTGGGATATCTCTTGGTTATTATCCTTTTTCCTATTTTTTTATTGAAGGTAATGGTGAATATATTATGAAAAGTTCCTATAAGGAATTTGCTTTTCCTTTGACATTTAATTTTATTTATAAGAGAAAATATTTTTCACCTTATATAGGACTTGGACTTGCTTACCACTTTTATTCCTATGACTCCTATTCTGATAATTCTCTCGGGTATAGATTTAAAGGAGGAACAAGCTTCTTTGATAAAAGTGGTGCCACTATTTATTTTGAGGCAATTTATGATGTCCCTGATTTTTCAAAAGGAAGAGGAAGGTGGCAGTTTACAGGTAGAATTGATAAGGATTTTAATTTTGAATTTTAAGAAGGTTAACCATATTTCACTTGCGGTTAGTGATTTTGATAAAGGCGTAGGAGTCTTTAAGAAGCTTTTTTCCCTTGAGCCTGAAATTCATTTTTTTGAGGAAAGAAAATTGAAAATTGCAATATTTTACTTACAGAACTTAATGTTTGAAATTATATCACCTATGGAAGGTGAAGAAAAGGTGAAAAAATTTCTTGAAAAAAGGGGAGATGGAATTCATCATATAGCCTTTGAGGTTGAAAATGTTGAAGGTATTGTTAAAGATTTACAGGAAAAGGGATTTAAAATAGTTGAAGGTCCAAGAGAAGGTATTAAAAGTAAAAGTGTAATTTTTCTTGATCCAAAAGATACAGGAAGGGTTTTAATTGAATTGGTTGAAAAGAAAGAAAAAGTTTAAAAGATTTTGGAAGGTGAAAATTAAGAAAGTGAGTTAAATGCAAGGAAAAATAGATTTTTGGGGATAAGAAATTCAGGATTTAAGTATTGAGTAATAGAAAAGGATAATTTGACCTTATCCTCTATTCTGTTTATTTTTGCATTTTTTTAGTTTACAATTTACTATGAAAAAAATTTTAAGAGAAGAGGATATTATAAAAATAATTGAAAAAAGACTTCCTGAGATTATTGAGAAATCACCATTTTTCAGATTAAAGATTGAAGAGATAATGGATAAGAGGGCAGTAACAAGAGAGGAAATAAAAGAAATACTTAAGGAATTAAAGGCTCAAAGGGAAGAATTAAAGGCTCAAAGAAAGGAGATAGCAGATGGTTTTAGGGTTTTGAGGGATGCTATAACAGCATTAGGGGCAAGATGGGGTATATTTGCAGAGGAGGCTTTCAGGGAGAGTATGGAAGATATTTTGAAGGAACTCGGTTTTTATGATGTTAAAAAGTGAAAGGATCATGATAATGAGGGGATGGTTTTTGGTTATCCTTCAACAATTGAAGTAGACCTTGTTATAAAGGATGATAAACATTATTTAATAGAGATAAAAAGCAGTGTATCAGATGGTGATGTTTTGAAATTTAAAAGAATTGGGGAGTTTTATGAGAAGAAAACAGGGGTAAAGCCGGAACTTTTTATAGTTTCTCCTTACATAAGGGAGGAGACAAAGAAAAAGTGTAAAGTTTTTGGAATAAAGTTTTATAGAAGAGATTAAAAAGAAATTGAAAAATTAAAGGAAGTTATTTTTCGCCTTTTATTTTTTTAATAAACTTGTTAATTTTCTTTTCCTTAAAAAAGAAGGATCCAATACATAAAACTTCTGCCCCAAGATTAATTACATAAAAAATATTTTCCTTATTCAATCCCCCATCAACTGCTATTTCAAATTTTAAATTATCTTTTTCCTTTATTTCCTTTAATTCCTTTATTTTAAAAGATGCACTTTCAATAAACTTTTGCCCTGAAAAACCAGGATTTACTGTCATAACAAGGACTCTTTCAACATCTTTTAAGTAAGGTAAAACTCTTTCGAGAGGTGTTTCAGGGTTTATTGCAATTCCTGCCCTTGTAAAATGATGTATTTCTTCAATTGTTTCTTTAACTTTATCTGTTGCCTCTACATGAAAGGAAATAAGATGAGGTATGGAGTTTTTAAATCTTCTTATATATCTTAAAGGGTCAATAATCATTAGGTGAATATCAAGGGGTAAATTTGTTAATTTTCTGATTGCTTCAACTATCATTGGACCAAAGGTAATATTAGGAACATACACTCCATCCATAACATCAATATGGATTAAATCCGAACCTGATTTTTCAATTTTTCTTATTGTTTTTTTTAAATCTGAAAAATCTCCCGCAATTATGGAAGGAGCGATTTTTATTTTCATCTCATAAAATAAAAATAAATTGTAGTAGTTATTATAGTGAGAATATTCATAAAAAATCCAATTTTTGCTAAATCCTTAACCCTAACATCACCAGTACTTAAAATTATTGCATTCGGTGGGGTTCCTGAGGGAAGCATAAAGGCAAAAGAAATACAGAGTGTTGAGGGGAGCATTAGAAAATATGGAGATAAATTTAAAGTCTTTGAAAATTCTCCAATTATGGGTAATAGAAGGGAAGCAGAGGCAGTGTTTGATGTAACTTCTGTAAAAAAAACAAGAAAAGTAACAAGGATTAAAAGAAATAAAAAGGGGGAAAATATTGAAGATATATTTTTTATGTAATTACCAATAAAAACTGTAAAACCTGTTTTCTCATAGGCATCTGCAAGAGCAAGACCACCTCCAAAAACATATAAAATTCCCCAGGGGATTTCTTTTGCTTCCTTTGAATTTAAAAGGGTTTCTTTTTCCCCTTTTCCTCTTTTAATGAAAAAAAGTAAAGAAGAGCAAAAAATTGCAATACTTGAATCCTCTATAAATTTAAGATTGGGAAATTTAGAAAAAAAGGGTCTTATAAACCATAAAATTATTGTTAAGATAAAAATTAAAAAAACTCTCTTTTCATATTCTGTCAATTTTAACTTTTCCTCTTCAATTTTTATTTCAAAACTTTCTCCTTTTATAAAGAAAAATTTAAAAAAAAGCAGCATAAAAATAAAGATTAATATGGCAAGGGGAGCAGCATATCTTATCCATTCAATAAAGGAAAAAACATATTCCTTTCCAAAAATTTTCTCCACTATTCCAAGATAAATAATGTTAGGGGGAGTACCTACAGGTGTTAAAATTCCTCCTATGGAGGAGGAATAGGCTGTTGAAATTAATAGAATTTTTTTAAAATTTGAATTTTCCCTTAGCTTTATACCTTTTAAAAGGGAGATAGCAATGGTATATGAAATGATTGTGGCAGCAGTATTTGATATCCATCCTGAAATTAAAAAAGTGGCAAGAGAAATTCCAGCAAAGGAAAAAAATGGACTTTTTGGAAAAATTGAGATAAAAAAAAGAGAAATTTTTTTAGCAAGTCCTGATACTTCAATTGCCTTTGCTATAAAAAAAGATCCAAGGAATAAGAAAATAAGGTGGTTTCCATAGGATAGAGCAGTATCTTTAACACTCAAAATACCAAAAAGAGGAAAAAGAAAAAGCGGAAAGAGCCCTGTTATTTCTATCGGAACAATTTCAAATATCCAGGAGTAGGCCATTAAAAGGGTAATTGAAAAAATTTTATTAAACTTAAATGGAAAAATTAAGGGAATAAATAAAATCAAAAATAATATGAAAATTTTTAAATATGATTTTCTATTTGTTTTTGTGATCAAAATTCAATCATAAACTGTATTTAAAATAAATAAGACAAGTTCTTCGTAGCTTAGTCCATAGGCTTTTGCTTCAGCTGGTAAATCAGATAAATCGGTCATACCTGGCAGAGTATTTACCTCAAGTATATAGGGTTTTTCATCTTCAGATACAACTCCGTCAACTCTTGAAAAGCCTCTGCATTCAAGAGCCAAATGAGCTTTAAGAGAGATCCTCTGGACCTCTTCAGTCAATTCAGGAGAAAGTTCTGCTGGTAAAATAAATTCTGTTTCTCCTTTTGTGTATTTTGCTGTATAGTCATAGAATTCTCTTTTTAAAGGTCTTAATTCAAGGATAGGTAATGGGAAAGCCTTTTTGCCTGTTCCAAGAATTCCAGTTGTTATTATTTTCCCTTTAATATATTTTTCAAGGAAAAAGTCTTTAAATTTATTTTTATTTTCCTCAAAATTTTTTATCACATCTTCTCTACTTTTACAGATTGAAACACCAAGACTTGAACCCTCATCTTTTGGTTTAAACATCATAGGGTATCCGAATTTTTCCTCTGCTTCCCTTAATTTTTCTTCAAAATTTTCGTAGTGGTATATTGTTACAAAGGGTGGTGTAGGAATTCCCTCACTAATAAATATCTTTTTTGAAATTATTTTATTCATTCCAAGAGCAGATCCAAGGACACCACTTCCTGTATACGGAACTCCAAGCAGGTCAAGAAACCCTTGTACAGTTCCATCCTCTCCTGGTTTTCCATGCAGAATATTAAATATAATATCAAAGGGTTTACTTTCAAGTATTTCTCTAACAAAATCATTTTTAATTTCGAGAATTTTAACATTTAAATTCCAGTATTTAAGGGCTTCAAACACTTTTCTTCCAGATCTTATGGAGACTTCTTTTTCACCTGAGGTTCCACCACAGATAACAAGTATAATTTTATCTTTAAATTCTTTTAATATTTCTTCCTTATTAAATTTCATAAATTTTAATAATAAAAAATAACCCAATCAATAGTCAAAAAATTCCTCTAAAAATTAAGTTATTCTAATAAGTGAGATGCTTTATAAAATGGACGAGACTTTAAGGACTATGGAAAAGAATGCAGGGGAAAGACATAGAAAAGTAATAGAACTTATAAGAAATTTAAAATAAAAAAAAATTTTACTATAACTATTTAATATAAATAATCTTTTTGCCTCCTCCTTTTATTCTGGTGTTTATGAAATATATTCCACTTTCTTTGAGTTTTAATTCTGTTTTTCCCTCGCCTTTTATTTTAAAAGATTTAATATTTCTTCCCTGTATATCAAAGACCTTTATTTCAAAGGGTTTATCTAAGCCTTTATAGTAAAGGAAGGGTTTTCCCTTTGAGTAAAAAATCCTTATATCACTATCTTTAATTAATTTTTCTTTTAGGTCTGTTAAACCACTGTTATAGATTTCACAAACAGCCATAATTACAGGGTCTGCAGGATGGTTGCTGTTTATATCCAAAAGAGGTTGCCAGGATGTTCCATCATAAATAAAACTACGATTAGAAGAAGGTGAATAATCTTCCCAGCATATTGCTGGATATCCATTTATATTAATTATTTCAAGACCCACAAAAAACATTTCACCTGATAAGAATTTTATTGGAGAAGGTAAAGGAGCAAAATTGAGAGAATATCTTCTCTGAGGATTATTCTCAGGATAATCTTTAAAGGAAAGGATAGGATTTATATTAGGCATACTACCGGAGGAATTAAAAATTTGGACAAAAAGAGAATCAATTGGTGTTCCATCATCACTATAAGTTAAATATAAAACTCCTTTAAGTTTTATAGAATCATAAGGCACTGTAAAACCAGTTGCAACTCTGTAAGAGTTTGGTAACAAAACAATGTTCGGATTTGTTATTTCATTATGATTATAGAAGAGTTTCCCAAGGGTTTTTTCATAAATTGAACTTTTACCAATATTAGAAAAGGCATCTTTTGCCTCAAAAAAGTAATATATTCTTTTACCAGCACCTAAATAAGGGAGGGTAAAATAGAAAAATTCTCCCCTTGTGCTATCAAAAGGGATTGTAAAAGTATCAATGTTTGAAGTTTCTTCAAAATATTTAAGATAGGCTTCAGTAACAGGAGTAGGATCAATTATCCTTGCTTTTAATACCTTTTGAAAATAAAAACTTGAAGTATCCGGAGGTTTATTATATATTATAAAAGGTTTGCCTTTATCTTTTGTTTCACCCACAACCATGAGATTATCAAAGAAAATACCGAACATATTTAGACCTGGGTCTGATTCAAATCTTAATCTTATATAAGCGGAATCTTCTCCTGCAAGCCCTGATATGTCAAGATTCTGACTTATCCATGTTCCCTGATAACCAGTATATTTTGCTATATTGTTGAAATGAATACCATTCCGGGATATATCAATATAACAGTAATCAAAACCGGTCTCTATCTGATACATCGTGTAAAAAGTGAGTTTTACTGTTTCAAAACCTCTTAAGTCAAGGGGTTTTGATTTTGAATAAATACGAGCCATATTGGGATAATTCTGAAATGCCTTTTCACAGAAGGAATAGTTTCCTCTATAAGAGGTTTCAGAAGTTCTTTCAAAACCGGGTTCAAAATTGGAAAGTGTCCTTTGAGAATTTTCAAAATCATCCCATAAGGGAACATAGAGAGTTTTGAATGTATCAGCAAAAATGTTATCTATATAGTTTGCATCAGAAGAAGGTAAAAGTTCAACTTTAAAAATGTATCTCTTCGGAACATTATAATAAACTGGTTTATTAAAAGTAATAACTGTTTTCTCAAAAGGCATAAGAGGAATTACATACTCAGTATCAGAGACAAGAACTATTGATGTATTTTTCTCCCTTATTTCAAGAATACACGGTGTAAGAGAAGAATTAGTGGCACCTAAATTTTTTACTTCAATGCTATAATTATATAAAACATAGGGATTTTTTACTGGATATATGCTATCAAAGGCAATTTCATAGGGATAAAGGGTATCAATTGCTAAATTGGGGAGAAGAGGTTTTTGATATTTTAGAAGCCCCTCAATAACTTTTGATATAAAGGTATCTCTCTTAAAGGAAGAAGAAATGTCTTCAAAAGAAGCAGAAAAGAAAACAAGGCGACCAGTATCATTAACTAAAGGGAACTTTCTATAAAGCATTATACAGGAATCAGGTATATAACTTGGATGTTTGTTAGCAATTAAAATCCTCATAGCTCCCTGTGTTAAGGTAATAAGATCCTGAAACCCATAAGCATTAGAATTGTTTGAAAAATCGTCAAAGGAAAAGGAAAAACCACTGAAATAAGGTGCAGAAGAAACACCACTTGCACTGACATTTGCAAGGTCTGTTTCCTGATATGCTTGAACACCAATGAATTTTGGCCAGGTACCCCAGCCAAGACCCCACTCAAAATTGAATAAAACATCAGGTCCCAAAAGGAAAAGTTTACCCCCCTGGTTTAAATATTGATACATAACCTGTGAATCTGAGGCTGAAAAAGGACCTGAAGTCCAAGCAGGGTTATCCCAGACAACAACTTTATAACTCAAAAGGGTATCAAGAGGTGGTATTCCCTTCACTGAATAATCCCAAATTTTATAAATGTACCCAAGATTGGAAAAG
Source organism: candidate division WOR-3 bacterium (assembly GCA_039803925.1). Lineage (NCBI taxonomy): Bacteria > Pseudomonadati > Caldifarciminota > Caldifarciminota bacterium. Next base: position 48,739 of record JBDRZL010000004.1, read on the forward strand.
GAATTAATAATAATCTGTTCATAAGGGGTTCCGTTATTAAGAGTCCCTCCTCCATCATGGTCAATGAGAAGTATTTCGCCCCCACTCAATAAGGAGAGAAAAATAAATAAAATTAATAATCTCTTCATTTTAAACCTCCTTATTTTATTATTAAAACCTTAACATTTTTGTTTTCTTTCTTTAAAAGATAAATTCCATTTCTTTTAGGATTTGAAACCTTTTGACCTGTTACAGAATACTTTGAATAAGATTCAAAAATTTTATTTAATCTGTTAGAATTGGTTATAAAAGAAAATTTAATTCTTTCTTTTTGTTTAAATTCTGCGATATTCTCCTTCACCTCTACTATGCCAAAATATCTCAATATATCGTATATTACCTTGTGCAAAAGGGTAAGTGTACTTGAACCTGTAAGTGGAACTGATTCAAGAGGAAAAGCAAAAAATACTGTATTTGAGGTTCTTACTCCTGCTCCTCTATATTGACCAGTTGTCCCATATTTTAAACAGATTGTTCCATTTAATGTATCATTTAAAATTTCATCAGGGGAGATATTATTATCAGCACCACTTGAGCTTCCAAGATATAAAAACCATCCACTGGTGAGAGGATCACCTGATAGACCTTTTGCATAATTTTTTCCTGATCCAAGAGGAACATAAAACTTATCAACTCCAAGATAGTCCCTAAAGAAAAGGGTGTCAAGGGTAGTATTTATATTTTCAGCAGCAAACTGGGAGGTAAAAACAAGTTTTCCTCCTAAGGTTAGGTAATTTATCATTGTGTCAATTTCAGAGGAACTTAGAACATTTAAACTGTCATTCCCAGTAGCCCATATAACAATTGGTGGCATTGAAGTGGAAAGAGTGGGAATTCCTCTTGCACTTGATTTCCAGATATCGTAAGTAATATTAAGTCCATAAATCTCATTCATTTTTAAAATTGCTTTCTCGTAATAGGTATAAAATTTATTTATATTGTCTGTATAATAAACAAGAATCTGGGGGATACCTATAAAGAAAGTAAATTTGTTAAGAGGATAAAAAGTTTGAGGAGATGCATTAATTTCAAATAAAAGAGTATCCCTTGCATTTAAATTATTTAGTAAAATTTTAAAGGTATCAGAGGTAATGTTGACAGAGACACCTTTAGGAATAACTTGATTATATTCAACAATACTATCAACAATACTGTATCCAAAAGAAGGTTTTAATGTAACCCTGAGGTGATTAACCGGTTGTGGACCTTTATTCAGAACAGTGATTAAAATTCCAATCAGTTCTCCACCTTCATAAAACCTGTCATTATCTCCGATTATTTCTACAATCTGGAAATCGATTATTTTAGCACCTGAAGTAAAAGGATAAAGCAAAGACCTATAAGCATTTACTCTCCCTGCTCCAAGTTTACCTTCAAACCCAGGATTTAAAGTATCAATATTTTCTGCTCCACCTTCCAGATACTCTTCAACCTGTTTTGGTGTTAAATTTGGGAAATGGGAAATTATAAGGGCACATACTCCGGCTGCATTTGGACAAGCCATACTTGTCCCCATCCAGGAATCGTATCCATTGTTGGGAATAGTGCTCCATATATCAACCCCTGGTGCTGTAACATCAACTGAATCACCATAGTTAGAAAAGAAGGCTTTTCTATCCAACTGATCAGAAGCAGCAACAGAAATAACACCTCTTAAACTTGCCGGATAAAGATAAGAACTTGTGTTTTCATTCCCGGCTGCTGCAAGAACAGTTACCCCTTTTAATCTTGCATAGTCAATAGCTGCCTGCATCATATTTCTGTAGGAAGAAGGCCAGCCATAACCACCCCATGAATTGTTTATTACCTTTAATCCCATATTTGCTGCATAATAATGGGCTTCAACAGTCCCGTAAAAATTTATATAAGAAGTATCATTATAAATTAACTGACAGTTCATTCCTACAGCCTTTATTTTCCACCCAATACCTGAAATACCAATACCATTATCTGTAATTGCTGCCATTGTTCCCGTAACATGTGTCCCATGATCCCATCCGACACTCGGCTGAGGAGAAGGATTCCATGTTCCCCATGTAAAATTCCATCCTATAAGATCATCCACATAACCATTACCATCATCATCAATACCATTTAAATCCTGTGGATAATCAAATTTACCATTTCCGTTTAAATCTTCACCAGGATTAACCCATAAGTTATCCCTTATATCAACATGTTCCCACCATAGACCTGTATCAGCAGCTCCAACAACAACTGAGGAATCACCCCTTTCTATATCCCATGCTTCGGGAACCTGCATTTTTGTGAGATTCCACATTTGACTGAAATAAGGGTCATTGGGAATTACATCAATAGGGTAAGCTATATTGGAAAAGGCATCTTTAACAATTTCAAGTCCTTTAAGATTTTCTATTAATTTTTTATTTTCTATTTCCTCAGGAAATTTAATAAGAAAAATGAGATCAAGATCAAATTGCTTGGTTTCTTTAGGAATTACTCCTTTTGTTAATCTATCCAACTCATAAACAGAAAATTTTTTTAAAACAAGATCAATATCTGGGATCCCTGTTTCATTTTTTTCCTTTTCATAAACTATAAGATTTCTTGCTTCCGGTTTTAGCCATATTATTACCTGCCCCTTTATTTCTTTACCGATACCTAAAAAGCCTATTAGTAATAGTTCTATCATTTATTAACCTCCTTTTAAAACACTTCATTATAATATAAATTTTTATACTTGTCAAATTTTTTTTAAAATCCAAAATTTCTTTTAAAAAAATCGAAGGGAAGATTTTACAATTTTTAAAGATTTGTTAAATAATTTTATTCTAAAACTATCAATTTGTTTTTAATTTCTTTTCCTTTATTTTTCAAAATTAAAATGTAGGTCCCTGAAGTTATATTGTAATTTTTAAGTGGAATTTCAAAGGAGAATATTCCTCTTTCAATTAATCTATCAGTAAAAATTATATGTTCTCTTCCAGCTGTATTAACAAGTATAAGGTCAATTTTTCCTTTCTCTGGATTAAAAAGGATAAATTTTAAATTTTTATTTTTTGATAAAACTGTATTTTTAATTTCAAGTCCAAAATCAAATCCCATAAATCTCACTTTAAGGGGTCCCATATATTTTTTTCTTCCATCTGAACTAATTGAAATGAGTTCATATTTATATTCCTTATTATCTTGAATATCACTATCTATATACTCAAATTCTTCTCTCAAAGATATTTCAGTGTAAATAGTTTTTCCATCTTTTTTAAGTATAGAGGTTCCATTTTTAAAAATTCCTAAAGCTTTTAGATGAATCCTATCCTTGAAAGGAATTGCCACAAAGTAACTTTCTTCTTCTCCCATCTGGCTCCCAAGGTCTCCTGTGATAACAAGAGCAAAAGGAACACCATTTGCACCAGGTACTGGAATATTTCTCCCTATAATGTCAATATAATAAGTCCCAGGTGTAGGAGTTGTTCTATAGACAAGTTCAACTGTATTTATATTATCAAAACTTCCACCTGTTGAACTCTGACCACCTGAAAAAACATTTCCTCTATATAAATTTGAATTTGGGTCAATTACTTTAAGATCAAGGTTATTCACTATAGCAGGATTTGCATTAACAGCTGCAGGAGCATCAAACCATACAAGAACAATTTTTAATGGGACACTGTTTGAAAGAACTGATACAAGATACCTCAGGGAATCACCTGTTCCTGTTATTACATTTTCAAAAATTCTTAAGTCTTTTACATCACCTGAAAAATATAGGGTGTTTCTCACATTAACTCTTCCCCATCCAAAATCTTGGTCATAAACATTTGTTGCTAAAAAATTTGTTGAGGATATTGCCATTGCTTTTAAAAGAACTCCTGATGGAATAAAGGCATCAGATGGATTTTTTGCTCCTGATGGATACCATCCTTCTGTAAAGTATTGCCTTATTAAAGAAAGAGCTCCTGCAACAGAAGGGGTTGCCATAGAAGTTCCAGCCATTCCTAACTGGTTACAGTAAGAATGGGGAGGATAATTTGGCTGATCATTCCAAGCAGAATGCACATAATCATTTCCTGCCCCTCTTCCCCCAATTCCACATACATCCGGTTTTATTCTACCGTCAAAAGCCCATCCTCTACTTGAATAGTTAGCAATATTATTTATATTATTATGCTGTAAGGCTCCTACACTTAGAGAGTTTTTTGCAACAGAAGGTGCGGTAACTGTATTATTAGAAGGACCTTCATTTCCTGCTGCAAATACAAGTAAAAAGTCTCTATTATTCCACATAAATTGATCTACTTCCCGTGCTGCACTTGAATAAACGTTATTTGGTGTATTGCAATTTGGGTCTCCACATTCTCCCCAGGAGTTAGAGTGAATTCTTACTCCACGATTTCTCGCATTATTTAAAGGATTTGTAAGATTTGTCCCGTAATCAAAACTTGTGCCATCATACACATCCTGTATAACAAGTCTTGCATTTTTTGCAATACCGTTGTAATTTTTATCACTTGCATCCTGAGTATTATCACTTGGATCAATTTTACCTGCAAGGGTTCCTCCAACATGTGTTCCATGGTCAGCCCCACCGTTTGGCTGATTATCACCTGCACCATAATTTTCATAGGCTAAAACCTTTCTGTGATTATTCCCAGGTGGATCTCCTTGAGGATCCCAGAAATAACAATCATAAAAGTCAAGACCTGTATCCATATAACCTATTATCTGGTTTTCCCCTCTTATACCTTTTCCCCATATAAAGGTATCATTTGTTGTGGCAGTCTGTAATGACCATCTTATTACTTCATTTAAAGGCTTATTCTTTGGTCTTTCTTCAATATACTGAATGTCAGGAATAAAGGCGAGTTTATCTACTTCTGAAGGAGAGGCTCTTATTATTACCTTTTTTGTGTATTCATAAGATTTACCAATTACTTTAAAGGAAAAGGAAGAAACAATTTTTTCAACATAATCAGGTTCACTATCTTCAAAAAGCAAAAGATTTATATCCCTTTCAAAATTACCTTCTGAAAATTTTAAAATCTTAAAACCCGGATGAAAAGGTAAAATGGATCTAACATTTTCATTTTCTTTTATTTTATTTAAGAATCTATCCTTAATTTTTTCTTTTATTTTAACAATGTAAGCATAATATGGGATATAATCATAAATTAAAACTCCTTCACTATTAAGGAATTCAATCCATTCTCTTTTTATAGGACCCTTAAATTGAATTATAAAATACTCGGTTTCCTTTTCATCAACCTTTAAAGAAAAGGGTAGAGGGTCTTCTTTTAATGGGTCAAAGCTGTATTTTCCAATATTTATTCTAAAATCCTCAGAAAAAAAGCTTTCATCTGCATTTAAATTTATAATCAAAAATAAAGTAAATAATACTATTTTTAAACTCATACTTTTTAAAATTTTTTTATTAAGGATTCGAACCTCTATAATGTAATTTTAAAAGTTAATTTTTCTAAAATCAAGTAGTAAATTTAATAAATTTTTATTTAAAATTAACATATGAAAATATTAATCTTTTTAATTTTTGGAAATTTTAACCCACCTATAAATAGTTTTGTGTTAAAAAATAAACTTAATGTATATCTTGTTAAAAATGAAATCTCACCAATTGTAACTGTCCTTCTTGCTTTCAGAGCAGGAGGGGAATACCAGTCTCCTCATGATGCCGGCCTCTTTCATCTTGTTGAACATATGTTCTTTAAGGGTAATAAAAAATATAAAACCCAGGAAGAATTTATGGAAAAAATAAGGGAACTGGGAATTTTATACAATGGTGCTACATCTTTAAACTATGTGATTTATTACTATACATCTACAAAGGAAAATTTAAAGAAAGTTCTTGAATTCTCCTATAATGCTATAACAGGGATACTTTTTGATGAAAAAGAACTGGAAAAGGAAAGAACGGTTGTTCTTGATGAATATAACAGGGACTATTCTGACCCTTTAGAAAATTTCTATATGGATATTTCAAGGTTATTTTATGAAGAACTATATTATAAAACAGACCTTCTCGGACCAAAATATAACATTTTAAAGGCAGATAAAAAAATAATGCTTAATCAGTATGATAAATTTTATGGTCCTGAAAACTGTTTTCTTATTATATCAGGAGATATTGATTTTGAAAAAACTGAAAAAATTGTAAGAAAGATTTTTGAAAGATGGAATAAAAAAGTCTTTTATCAGAAACCTGAAAAATTACCTGAATTAAAAACAAAAAAACTTTTAAATATCAAATCATCCCAAGTTAGGTCTGCAAGAATTGAAATAATCTTTAGAGGACCCGGAACCCTTTATGAAAGAAAAGATACATATATAGGAGACCTTGTAGCAAAAATTTTTTCTCTACCCTATTCACCATTTCAGAAAGAATTTGTGAATACAGGACTTTCAAGTAGTGCCACACTATCCTATTACACAAAATCTGCAACAGGTGAAATTTACTTTTCCTTTGAACTTGAAAAGGAAAAAATTGAGGAAGTGAAGAAGAAAATAGATGAACTTTTAAATTCTATTGATGATGAAAGATGGTTTCCCGAGGAAATAATTGAAGATGCTAAAATATCAATTGAAAATGAATTTTCTCTGAAAACAGAAAATCCTGAAGGATTTGCCCATGAACTTGCTTTCTGGGTTACAACCGCAGACCTTGATTACTTTGTAAATTACATTAATGAAATCAAAAAAATAAATAAGGAAGATATTAAAAATTTCTTTAATAAATACATAAAAAATAAAAATTTTGTTATGGGAATAATTGAACCTGAGGGGGACTAAAATGAAAAAATTAATAATTAGTTCTATTCTTTTTAATCTTTTATTTTCAGAAGTTTTATTTTTAAAAAATGAAATTCCCCTTATATACCGGAAAGTTGAAGGGATTGATGTAATAAGTGCAGGTGTTTTATTTAAGGGAGGTGTAGCTAAATATAAAGAAGGGATGGATGGAATAGAGTTTTTTGCTTTAAACTCCCTTCTTGAAGGAACAAGGGAATACCCCTTCCCGGAGCTTCAAAAAATTTTTGTTAAGGAAGGGATTCTCACAAGAGTCATAGCTGACCATGATTATTCTGCTTTAATTTTAAAATCTCCTACAAAAAATTATAAAAGGGTAATTGAAATTTTATTTAAAATTCTGAATGAACCTGAATTAAATCCTCAAAGGATTGAAGTTGTTAGAAATAACTTAATTTTAAGAGCAAAAAGAAAAGAAGAGGACCCAGACCAGAAATTATTTATTTTGCTAAATGAAGTTTTTTATAAAAATCATCCTTATAAAATAGAACCTGAAGGAAAAATAGAAACTCTTAAGAACTTTAAAATAGAGGATATAAGAAATTTTCTTGAAAATAATTTTCATTCAGGAGGTATTGTTCTTGGTTTTGTTGGACCCCTCGAAAAAGAAGAATTTTTAAATCTCTTTGATGAACTATTCGGAAAAATTGAAAAAAGAGAAAATATAACCCCCGAAATTCCTGATTTTTCAAAAAAAGATACATTTTTTTATATCAAAAAAGATGATTACGAGACAAGTTATATAGCAACAAAATTTCCATTTCCTGATATAAAAGATAGAGATTACCCTGCAATTTTAGCCTTATCAGAGATTTTATCCCAGAGATTTGAAGAAAAGGTGAGAACAAAAGCAGGTATTTCCTATGCAGTTTGGGCTGGTGCTTCAATGAAAAAAAAGAATTATGGTTACTTTTATGTTTCTTCCTCTTTCCCTGATTCAGCCTGGAAATTGATGATTAAAGAAGTTAATGAAATAAAGGAAAAAGGTGTTAAAGAAAAGGAAATTAAAGAGTCTCTCAATCTTTTTAAAACTTATAGATTTTTACAGAATGCCTCCACCGATGGTGTTCTTATTTCTCTTTTTAGGTCTTTTGTAATTGCAGAAGATCCTGAATTCTTAGATTCAATGCTCAATAAAATAAATGAAGTTAAACCTGAAGATATTAAAAGATGTGCTAATTTATACTTTAAGAATTTTATAACTATAAGAATTGGACCTTAAATAATATTAGCGCCCGGCGGGAATTGAACCCGCAACCTTCTCCTCCGGAGGGAGACGCTCTATCCGGAGTTGAGCTACGGGCGCAGAAATATTTTATTCTTTTATATTTTCTTTCAACCATTCAAGAGTCACACTCTTTGGTCTTTCAATAGGAAGACCAAGAGCTCTATCCCATATTAATTGAACTGAAATACCTATTGCCCTTGAAACACCAAACAAAACAGTATAAAAGGGGAATTCTGTAATTCCATAATGATAAAGAACACAACCAGAGTGGGCATCTACATTAGGCCAAGGATCCTTTATTTTCTGTAACTGCTGTAAAATCGGAGGAACAACCTCATAAAGCATTGAGACTATTTTAAAAATCGGATCATCCGGCATATATTTCAATGCAAATTCTCTAAAAGCAATATATCTTGGATCAGTTTTTCTTAAAACAGCGTGTCCATATCCAGGGATTACCTGTCCTGAATTTATTGTATCCCAGCAATATTTTTCAAGAATTTCCTTTGTAATCTCTTGACCCTTGAATTTTTCCTGAAGATTTAAAATCCATCTTAACACTTCCTGATTTGCAAGTCCATGTAAGGGTCCTGCAAGTCCATTTATGGCAGCTGATATTGAATAATAAACATCAGATAGAGCAGAGGCAACGAGATGTCCTGTATGGGCTGAAACATTTCCACCTTCATGGTCGCAGTGTAAAACCATATAAAGCCTCATTAGTTCGTATACCTCAGGATTATCATAACCCATCATATGAGCAAAATTAGCAGCCCAGTCAAGTTTGGAATCAGGTTCAATAAATTTACCTTTCTTATACAAATATCTATACACATAAGCAGCAAGAACCGGAATTCTTGCAAGTAAATCAAGGGTATCTTCATAAAAATATTCCCAGTAATTTGTTTTTGGAATCCCTTCCCAGTATGCCTTTGTAAATTTTGACTCCTTCTGCATGGCAAGAATACCCATTGAGAAGAGAACCATGGGATGAGAGTCTTTTGGCATCTTCTTTATAACATCAAATACATAAGAGGGCACTTCCATCCTTTTCTTGAATTCTTCCTGAATTTCCTTAATATTTTCTTCTGTTGGAAGATCACCTGTTAAAAGTAAATAGAAAATCCCTTCAGGAAGTGGTTCATTACCTCCTTTTGCCTTTGGAAGTTTTTCTCTAACTTCAGGTATGGTATATCCTCTAAATCTTATTCCTTCATTAGGATCAAGAAGAGAACCTTCCCATACCATGCATTTTACATCCCTCATTCCACCGTAAGCCTGTTCAACTGTTACCTCGGAGATTACCTTTTTACCGAATTTTTCCCTGAACTCCTTTACTTCTTTTTGTCTTTTTTCTATTTTTTCCTTTAATGTTTGTTTTAACATTTTTTCCCTCCTTTTTAAATAAATTATTATAAAATATAAGGCAAAATATCTTATAATTTCTAAATGAAATTGAAATTTTTAAAAATGGAAGCAACTGGTAATGATTTTATAGTGCCAATTGATATAAAACCAGAAAAGATAGAAAAATTTATTACCTTTTTATGTGAAAGGAGAAGGGGAATTGGTGCTGATGGGATTTTGTTTTCCTTAAGGGATAAAAATTATGACTTCAGAATGATTTATTATAATTCTGATGGTGGAAGAGCAGAGTTCTGTGCAAACGGTGCAAGATGCCTTATTTATTTAAATTATTTAAAAACTAAAAAGAAAAAATTTAAGTTTATTGCTGATGATGGTGAACATGAAGGTGAATACCTTGGCAAAAATAATGTCAAACTTAAAATGATAAACCCTATATTTCTAAAAAATTTAAAAATCTCAGAAAAGGACTACACACTTATAAATTCAGGTGTTCCCCATTTGATAAGAGAGGAAAAAGAAATAGAAAAAATTGATGTTGTAAAAGAAGGAAAATTTTTAAGGTATCACGAATTTTTTAAACCTAAAGGCACAAATGTAAACTTTATTGAAATAACTGGTAATAAAATTAAAATAAGAACATATGAAAGGGGAGTTGAAGATGAGGTTTTATCCTGTGGAACAGGTGCTGTGGCTTCTGCCTTTTATACAAAGTTAAAAAATGGATTTAGTCAATTTGAAATATTAACAAAAGGAGGAGATATTTTGAAAGTTGTATTTAATGAGTCAGGAACATACCTAATTGGAAAAGTAAAATTATCTTTTAAAGGAGAAATTGATTTAAAATTTTAATTATGTTTGATGAATATAAAAATTATTTTTTAAAAGTTTGTAATGAAGCCCTTTTACCTGAAGGAATAGTAAATTTGATATTAGAACCTGAATTTATAGCCATACAAAACATTCCCTTTGAATATGAAGGAAGAATAAATTTATTTAAAAGTGTGAAAGTTATACATTCCTCTATAAAACCTTACTATATTGGACCCTTAAGAATAAAAAGTAAGATTTCTATTGATGAATTAAAAATGCTTTCTTCTTTTTTTACATGGCAAAATTTTCTTTTAAATATGCCCTTTTCTGGTTTAAGTGCAGGTCTAGAAGTGGAAGAAAAATTTATAAAAAATTATAAAATGAAAAAATTTTTATCTGAAAAGTTTCTATCCTTTTTAAAGGATGAAAAGGAAATTTTTTATCCTGAAATGGGTTATGAGGAAAATGAAATTTATTGTGAGAACTTTACTGCTAAGGTTTTTGAAATGGGAGGATTTTTTAATAGAAGGGAAATCTTAAAAAGAGGAATAAAAATCATCTTGGATAAATTTTCTGAAATAGAGGATTTTGATTATAAGGAAAAAAAAGTTTTAATTCAGGGTTCTGGTAAAGTTTCACTTTTATTCTTTGAAGTTTTGAAAGAAAAAAATGCTAAAGTAGTGGGTTTGTCAGATACAAAAGGTGCAATAGTTTCAGATTCCTTTAACTATGATGAAGTAATAGAACTTAAAAAGAATAAAGGAAAAATTTCAGAAATTAAGGGTGAAAAATTAACAAATGCAGAGTTTCTTGAAAGGGAGTGTGATATTTTAATTCTGGCAGGACCTTCAAATGTAATCAATAAAAATAATTTTGATAAAATTAAAGCAAAAGTTATTATTGAAATTGCCCCATCAGGAATTAATTATGAAATTTATGAAATGTTATCAAAGGAAAAGAAAATTATTCCTGATATTATTTCTGTTTTACCCTTTACCCTTATAAATTCTATTGAAGCAATAAAGAAAAATGTAAGTTTTATTACAAAAGATAATCTTGAATTATATGATAACACTTTAAAAAATATTTTTTCTGATATATATGCTTATAGTGTTGCAAAAAATAAATCTTTAAAATTTTCAGGTTTTATGATTTCTTTACTCAGATATGCCAAAGTATTATCAATGAAAGGAGTATGATTTTTTTTATATTTTTAAAAATTTATATACTTTCCCCTTTTCAAATAGCACCTCGCGAGTCTTCACCAGATTTTCTTTTACCAAATGGTGAAGAAAAATATTTAATTTCTTTAAAAGATACCTTCTATACAACCCTTTCAAAAAAAGGAAAAATTTTCTGGAGAGAGGTAAAACCTGATAAAGATGGTTATATTTTTATCACCTCTGATACTCTTGAAATTAAAAGGGAATATGAGCATCATGGCTATAGTTTTAGCACTTTAAGTTATGTTTATATTGACACTTTTTTTAAAGATGGTTTTTATCTTGTATACCCTGAAAAAATTTCAAGATTTTATATTGATTCAAACCCTTACATTGGAAATCCTTATTATTATTCTAATATTCCGGTTCCCCTTTATTTAAAAGAAAAAAGATATAGAGTTCTACTTATAACTGGAGAAGAATACGGAAAAGTAAGAATTTCATTTAAAAGGGCTCCGGAAACTCCATTTGTATATAAAGAATGGGCTATATTACCTTTTATCTTGAGAGATTCCCTTTATGAATTTTATATTGGTTTCTGGATAATAAATCCGAGTGATAAATTCTTTAAAAAATTAATTTTAGAAGGTTATGGAGAAAATCTTGAAGGAGAAAAAAAAGAAATTGATTTTCTTATGCCTTTTGAAATTATTTATGAGGATTTAAAATTTAAAATATTAAATAAAAATTTTAAAAAGGAAACTCTTACAATTTCTGTTAAATTAAAAGGTGAAAACTTTGACACCATAACGAATTTTTATTTGCCGATAAAATCAAAAGATGAACCCTTAAAAATTACATTTAAGTCAAAAATTGATGAGGGAGTTAATTATTTTGCTATAAGATATCCCAAAGTAAAGGGTGATTATAAAAAGGGAGTTATATTTTCTCTTCATGGGGCAGGTGTTGAGGCAATTGATCTTGTAAGAACATATAAAGAGGAGGATTCTTTATTTATAGTTTCGCCTACAAATAGGAGACCCTTTGGTTTTGACTGGCAGGATCTTGGAACCTTAGATTTTCTTGAAGTTTTTAATTATGTTAAGAAAAATTTTAATGTTGATACTGATAAAATTTATCTTACTGGACACTCAATGGGAGGACATGGCGCTTATTTCATAGGGTTCCATTTTGCTGATAAATTTGCCGCAATTATACCATCAGCTGGTTGGGTATCCTTCAGAACTTATGTTCCTTATTTTTTGCAGGGAGTAAGTTTATTTGGTGATCCTCTTCAAATAAAAATAAGGGAGAGGGTTTTATATTCAGAGGATATTCAAAAATTTATAAGAAATGCTTTAAATGTTCCTTTTTTAATAGTTCATGGAACAGAGGATAAATCTGTTCCAGTTTTTCATTCAAGATTTATGTTTTCACTTTTAAAGAGAAATAGCATAAGGGTAAAGTTATGGGAAGTAAGTGATATGGGACACTGGTGGGATATTGAAAATACAGAGGGTATTGATTGTGTAGATTCAGATACAATTATAAATTTTATAAAAAAACATAAAAGATTTTTGCCTGATTCCTTTGAGTTTTACTTTTCTGATTTAGGTATAAATAATTCCTTTTATTATTTAAAAATTTTAGATCCTGAAAAATATTTTTATCCAGGTTTTGTTAAATTAAAAAGAAAAGATAACAACATTATGATTAATACTTTTAATGTTAATGCCTTTGAGATGGATTTATCAAATTTTAATTTTGAGAAATTTTTCATAAATATAGATGGAAAAATTTTTGAGTTAAAGGGTAAGAATAAGTATATTTTTTTAAAAAGAAAAAACTGGGAAATAGTAAGTGAATTTAAGTTAAAGATGCCTTTAAAAACTCCTTCAAATCCAGGTCTTATAAAAAATATTATGCGTAACAAAATTTTGATAGTTTTTAGCACGGGAAAAAATTCCTTTGAAAATTATCATTTGGCAAGAAATCTTTCTTTTTCCCTTCTTACAAGGGGAAATTTAAAGGTAAAAATTTTACCTGATACTTTATTTGATAAAAAGTTATCTTTATTTTACAATTTGATTTTAATAGGAAAAAAGGATGAATTTAGGGGAAAGGTTAAAGAGATTTTAAAAATTTTGCCTTTTTATTTATTTAAAAATAAAAAAATTACCGATGGTCTTTTAATTTTTATTTATCCCCTTTACCCTTTTTCTTATAATATGGGTCTTTTTATAATTTATTCAGATGTAAAATATTTAAGAGAAGTTTTTAGACTTCCCCTTTTTGTTTCAGGCATTGGATTTCCTGATGGAATTTTTGTTAAGAATCCTTATGATCTGAAATCAAAGGGTTTTTCAGGTCTTTCCTTCTTTTTATGGAATAAAAATTATAATAATTTTGATGAAATTGCCTTTCCCTAATTATACTAATTAAAATAAAATATGATGCATTCAACTACTGTTCTTGGTATTCTAAAGGATGGAAAGGCTGTAATAGGGGCTGATGGGCAGGTTACCTTTGGAGAGACAGTTTTAAAACACAAGGCTAAAAAGGTAATGAAAATTTTTAATGGGGAAGTTCTTGTGGGATTTGCTGGTGCGGTTGCTGATGCCTATACTCTTTTTGAAAACCTTGAAAAAAATTTGAAGGAATTTAAAGGAGACCTTATGAGGGCTTCCGTTGAACTGGCAAGAAGATGGAGGCAAGATAAATTTTTAAGGAGACTTGAAGCACTTATTGCTGTTATTAATAAAGAAAGGGCTCTTATAATCTCAGGAAACGGTGAAGTTGTTGAACCTGAATATGGAATAGTTGCCATTGGTTCAGGTGCACCTTATGCAAGATCAGCTGCCCTTGCCCTTTTAAAACATACTGATTTGGAACCAAGAAAAATAGTTGAGGAAGCTCTTAAAATTGCTGCTGAAATATGCATTTACACCAATGAAAATTTTACAATTTTAGAACTATGAAAGATAAAGAGGAAATAAGTTACAAAAAATTTCTTGATTTTTTTAAAGAAAAAACAGAGGAAAGTAAAAAGGAAACACCTATAAAAGAAGAAACTTCAAAAAAGAAAATAAAAAAGAAAAAAATTGAGGAAAAAAAAGAAATAGTTGAAAAAGAAGAATTAAAGGAACCGGGATTTAAGCTCGAAATGAGTTCCGAAGTGAAACCCGAGGAAATAAAAGAAGAATTACCCGAGGCAATTGTAGAAGTGGAAGAAGTTAAAGATGAAGAATTTTTAATTTTCAGGTTAGGAAGTGAAAACTATGCAATTTATACTCAGGATGCATCAGAAGTTATAACTGGTTTAGAGGTTTTTGAAGCAACTGATTTACCATCTTATGCTATAGGTATGGCTAATTTTAGAGATAGAATAATACCTGTTATTTCATTTTCTAAACTTTTAAATATTGAAGAAGAAAAAGAGCCTTATTCCTTTATTTTTATTGAAAAGAAAGATAAAAAAGAAAGTTTTTTCCTTAGGGTAGGTGAAGTGAGGGGAATTTATAAAAAAAGAGATGTAAAATTACTTGAAGTCCCTTATGACCTGGATAAGGAAATTTTTAAAAAAATAATTCTTATTGATAAAGAACTTATTCCCCTTATAGATGTTATAAAGTTAATAGAAAAGAAGGAATAAAAATTGAAGGAAATAGCACTTGGTTTTTTACAGGGAATAACAGAGTTTTTACCCATCTCTTCCTCAGGTCATCTTCTATTTTTACAGGAGGTGTTTAAATTCAATTTGAAGGGAATAGGTATTGAAACCCTTTTTCATCTTGCAACATTTTTTTCTGTAATTGTATATTTTAGAAAAAGGCTTATAAATTATTATTTAAAAAATTGGTTTAAAATCTTATTAGGGATTTTACCTGCTTCTTTATTTGCCCTTCTATTTAGAAATAAAATTAAAGAATTTTTTGAAGACCCTAAGTATCTATTTCTATTTTTTCTTTTAAATGGTTTTTACCTTTTATCTTCAAGAATAAGGGAAGGTGGAGAAGGTTTAGATAATAAAAAAGCCTTTTTAATTGGTGTTATGCAGATTTTTGCTCTTTTACCCGGAATTTCAAGGTCTGGAACCACAATTACCACAGCACTCCTTTTAAATATTAATCCAAAGGAAAGTTTTGAATTTTCCTTTTATATGTATTTACCCCTTGTTTTAGGTGCCTTTATTCTTGAAATAGGAGATTTAAAATATCTTGAAGTTTTACCTTCTTTAGCAGGATTCATTTTTGCTTTCTTATCAGGTCTTTTTGCACTTTTTTTAATTGAAGGCTCAATAAAAAAGAAACTTTTTCCCTTTTTTGGAATTTACACTATAATTCTTTCAATTTTTTCATTTTTTCTTTTAAGATAAAAAATGAATTTTAATGAGGCAAATCTTTTTCTTGAATCTTTAATAAATTATGAGAAAAAAACTCCTAAAAATGATTTTGATTTTTTAAGGTTTATTGAAAATTTAAAGGAATTTGATAATCCTCAGAATTACCTTAAAAATACATGTATTATAGCAGGAACGAAAGGGAAAGGGAGCACAGCCCATCACATTGTAAGTGGTCTTTTAGAAAATAATTTTTCAAATACAGGGTTATACACTTCTCCCCATGTTATGAATGTAAGAGAAAGGATAAGGATAGGTGAAAATGATATAAGTGAAGAGGATTTTATCTATTATGTTTTAAAAATAAAAGAAAAAATTGAAAGTGGAATTAATCTAACATATTTTGAAGCTCTTACAGTTATGGCTTTCTTATTTTTTAAGGAAAAAAATACTCTTTTTAATGTTTTAGAAATTGGTCTTGGTGGAAGACTTGATGCAGTGAATGCCACTCCATCCGATTTTTCAATAATAACACCTATAAGTTATGACCATGAGCATGTTCTAGGAAACACTTTAAGTAAAATTGCCTATGAGAAGAGTTTTGTTATTAAGGGAAAATACTCAATAATATCACCTCAACCTAAGGAAGTGCTTTATGTTCTTTTAGAAAGGGCTAAAAAGGTTAAAAGTGAAGTTTTTCTTCTCGGTATAAAAATTCCCTTTAAAATACTTGAACTTTCTGAAAGGGGGACATATTTTAAGATTTATTTTGATACGAGGTGGCATCATATTTTTACTTCTATGATAGGTGATTTTCAGGCAATCAATGCTTCCCTTGCTTTTATTTACTTATATTTAAATAATATAAGGTGTTATGATTTTAAAAAATTTAAACTTTTTGGAAGATTTGAAAGGATTCATGATAATCCTTTTTTTATAGTAGATGGTGCTCATAATCCAATTTCTTTAAGAGCTGTTACAAGGAATGTGAGAAAAATAATAAAAAGGAAACCCAGATTTTTAATTTTCGGGACTAATAGAGACAAAAATATAAAGAAAATGCTTAAAATTTTACAGGAACTTGAACCTAAGTGCCTTATTTTAACTCAATCACATATACCGAGGAGAGAAAATCCAGATAGTTTATATGAAATTGCTAAAACATTAAATTTCAAAAAAATTTTAAAGTTTGAAGATGCTTTTGAAGCCTTTAAATTTTCCTTTGAAAATTCTGATTCAAATTCCTTTATACTTCTAACAGGTTCCTTTTATCTTGTTGAACTTGCAAAAAGATTTATAATTGAGAATAAGTTATAATATAGGATGCTTTCAAAGAAACTCGGTAAGTATGAGATTCTGAAATGGCTCGGTGGAGGAACTTTTGGTGATGTTTACCTTGTAAAAGACACTCTAATTGATAAACTTTTTGCAATTAAAATACCGAGAATAAAAGAAGAGGAATGGGAGATTTTAAAAAGAGAAGCAAAGATTCTTTCAGAACTTCTTCATGAAAATATAGTTAGATTTTATTCCGTTGATATTATTGATAACAATCTAATAATGACAATGGAGTATGTTGAAGGTTCATCTTTAAGAAATCTTATAAAATCAGCACCATTAAAGGAGGATCTTGTTGTTGATATTTTTAAAAAAGTTTTACTTGCCCTGGATTATGCACATAAAAAGGGAGTGCTTCATAGAGATTTAAAACCTGAAAATATACTTTTAACAAGGGAATTTGAACCAAAGATATCTGATTTTGGACTTGCCATGATTTTTCAGGAAAAAGTTTCCGGGCAAGTTGTGGGAACACCTTTATATCTTGCTCCAGAAGGATGGAGAGGCAATTATAATGAAAAAACTGATATATTTGCTGTAGGTTCAATTATGTATGAATGTTTTATGGGTTTTCCTCCCTTCCAGGGTAGAACCCTTGATGAAATAAGGGAAAAGATAAGAAAAGGAAGTTATCCCAAAATAAAGGAAAATGTTAGTGAAAATTTAAAGAAAATTATTGAAAAGTCTATTAATCCTGAACCTGAAAAAAGGTTTAAAAATGCAATTGAGATGTTAAGGGCTATTGAAGGTGATTTCAAAGTTTCAGTGAGTCCCTTAGTAGAAGTTAAAATAAGTGAAAAGAAAAAAATTATCTTAGAAGATCTTACTGAGGAGCAAAAAGATGCTGTTACATCTGAAGAAAGGTTTATTCTTGTAAAAGGTGGAGCAGGAACAGGGAAAACTTTAAGTTTATTAAGAAGGGCAGCCTATTTAATTGAGATTAAAAAAATTGAACCTGAGGAAATTATTATAACAACATTTACAGGAAAGGGAATTGAGGAGATAAGGTCAAGACTTATGCTTTTACTTTCAAAGAAAAAGTATTTATCTTTAAACATCGGAACAATGCACAATCTTGCTTTACAGGTTCTTTATGTAGGTGGTTCAAGAATTGGTTTTGATATGGAAAAAACAAAAATTTTAACAAGGAGTGAGAGTTTTCAAATAGTTAAGAATATATTTCCTGATATATCACAGATAGAGCTGGAGGAAATAATGAAGACAATTTCAATTTCAAAAGCAAATCTTTTAAGTTACCAGGACCTTTTAAGATCAGATTATGCCTGGCAGAGAAGATGTGGTATTGTTTATAAAAAATACTCAGAAACCTTAAAGGAGAATAATCTTTTAGATTACGATGACCTTATCTATTATGCTAATTTACTTCTTGAAAATTACGATGATTTAAAAGAAAGATTTATCCATTCAATAAAACATTTACTTGTAGATGAATTTCAGGACCTAACCTTTGGGGAAGTTTCTCTTTTAAAAAAATTAAGAGAAAAAGGGGGCTCACTTTTTGCAACTGGTGATGAAGATCAAGCTATTTACAGTTTTAGGGGTGCATCTAATGAATTTATAATTAATTTTGATAAGTATTTTGAAAATTCAAAAATATATTATCTTACAAAATCTTTTAGGATTCCTGAACAGATTTACGAAGCTGGTTTAAAAATTTTATCAAAAATAAAAAACAGAAAGGAAATTTTTTTTGTTCCTGCGGAAAAAAAAGGACAGAGAATCTTTATATATCATGCTGAAGATGAAAAGGATGAGGCAAAATTTGTTGCAGGTCAAATTAAACTTTTGTTTTCTGAAGGAATAAAGGAAGAAAAAATAGCAGTTCTTTCAAGGTATTCCTTTTATCTTAAAAATTTTCAGGAAATTTTTAAAAAGGAAAATATCCCTTACAATATTCAGGGTAAATCAAGATTTTATGTAAGGGGGATTGTAAGGGCAATTATCAATTATCTTGAATCATTGGTAACAGGAAAAAAAACACCTTTTAATATGGCAATAAAGTTTTTTTTAGGTGATAAAAAAATTGATGAGGGAGTTTTGAAACTATGGAAGGAACATATTAGGGAAAAATTAAATAAGAGACCTCTTGAAATTGTGAATGAATTTCTTGAAAAAATAAAGTTTTATGAATTTTTAAAAAATTTACCTCAAGATCAAGAAAAAGAGGAAAGGGAGATAATTGAAGAACTTTTCTTTTTATTAAAAGAGTATAGGGAAGGTGAGGTAAAAAAATTTTTAGATTCTTTTTCAGTTTTAGAAAATCTTGAAACTGATACAAAGGAAGGAGGGGTTTTTCTTTCAACAATTCATGGTGCAAAGGGACTTGAATTTGATGTAGTTTTTATAACAGGAATGGCAGAAACAATTTTCCCAAAAACTCAAAGTTTAAGTAATAGAAAAGAATTAGATGAGGAAAGGAGACTTTTTTATGTAGCCTTAACAAGGAGCTGTGAAAAAGTTTTTATAACAAGACCGAAAACAAAATTTGGAAGAAAACTTTTACCCTCAAGATTTATTGAGGAGATGATAATTACATGAAAAGTATTTCAGTTATAATTGTAAATTATTATTCAAAAAATTTAATAGAAGAGCTTTTGAAAACTTTGCCAGAAGTGATAAAAAGAGAAGGTGAAATAATAATTGTTAACAATTCACCAGAGGAAGTCCTTTCTTTTAATGGTTATGATAATTTAAAAGTTATAAATAATGAAAAAAATTTTGGTTTTGGGAAGGCTGTTAATATTGGAGTAAGAGAAAGTGAAGGTGAGTATTTACTTATAGTAAATCCTGATGTGAAGTTCATAAAAGGTTTTGAGAAAGCCTTTGATTTTATAAAGAAAAAAAAGAGGATTTCTATGTTAATTCCACTTTTTGTTGATGAAGAAGGTAAAAAAATAGTGCCATTTAGAGATGTGGAATATGGTTTTCGTTGTTTTATTTATATGATGGGGTACGATGAGTTTATAAAAAAGAAGGAAAAAAAGAGAATTAAAGAGAAATTTTTAAAGGTTTCTCCTGGAGCATGTTTTATTATACCTTCCAAAATTTTTAGAAAGATAGGGGGTTTTGATGAATCCTTTTTTTTATTTAAGGAGGATGAGGATTTAGAAAGAAGGTTGAGGAGGGAAAATTTTTATATTTATTTTTATCCAGATTGGGTAGTTTATCATAAATTTGGTGCCACTCATAAGGAGAGTGATTTTGCTTTTTATCACAGGGTTAATTCTCTTTACATTTTTTATAAAAAACATCAAAGATATTTCTATCCTGTTATAAGGATTCTTTTGCCTTTATTTTATCTTCTAAAATCTTTTAAAAATAAAAAAAATTTTAAATATTTTTTGATTTCTTTAACTTCCAATTTTAAAAAGTTAAAGGAGATAAAATGAACCTTTAAAACTTTCAAGCTGCAAAAATTTTTTTTATTCTATATAAATCTTTGAAAAATTTTCAAAAGAAAGGACTTTCTGAGCAATTTTTTTTATATCCTTTAAATTTACCTTTAAAATATTTTCTAACATAAATTTATCAAAATCGTGAGAAAGCCCTGAATAAATATAAAAACCCCTGTAAAAACTTCTTGTTTCAGGATTGGAAAGCCTCCTTAACATATTACCAACAAAAGAATTTATCGCAATTTCAAGTTCTTCTTTATCAATCTTTCTTTTTAAGTCCTCAAAGATATTTTCCATTGTTTTCTCAACAATTTTTATTTTTTCTTTATCAGTACCTATTTCATAATAAAATAAAATTTTTGAAGGAAAAATTTTAACTCCTGAAGAAAGTCTATAAGATGCTCCCATTTTTTCCCTTATTATTTCCTGCATTCTATCAGTAAGAATTAAAGAAAGGGCTATATAAGGAATTATTTCCTTTTTTTCCTTAAAACTGAAAACTCTTCCCCCTATTATATAACTTTGCTTTAAATTCAATTTAACTGAATCAATAAAATTTTCATCATTTAAATTAATTTCTTCTCCTTGTGTATTTGTTCCTAAACTTTTAATTTCTTTATAAAATAAGCTATCAATTTTATCCGATTCATAAGTTATTATCATATTTTCTTTTTCAAAAATTTTTTTTGAATATTCATAAAGATCAAAAATTTTTATATTTTCAATTTCAGGAATTTCTCCATATAAAGACCTTTTCAATTCATTTTTAAACAATCTATTTTCAAATTCTTCCCATGCTCTAACATAAGGGTCATTCTGTGAAATATTTTTGGCAAAAATTGCATCCCTTTTTGCTTTTTTTAAATCAAGGGTATCAAATTCTGTATTAAGTAAGAGTGATAAAAATTTTTTAACTTTTTCTCTATTATCAGAAGGAAAAGTTATTCTTATATAAGCAAAATCTCTCCTGTGATAATAATCATCAAAGGGTAAAAAGGGATTATCGTATGTTTTAACCTGAAAGCCTTCCTCTTCAATAATTTTTTCTATTTTTTTACTTATAAGTGCTCTGAAAAAGACCTGTGATAATCCATTTTTTGAATAAGGTTCATATAAAATTCTATTTTTCAAAAGTATATGAATTGCCTCAGGAAAGGCTTTTCTTTCCTCCTCTTCTTTTTTAAGTGTAACAAAAATTGTTCTTGAATTTTTTAGATAAATTTTATAAAAAGCTGAAAAATCTTCAAAATTTGTGTTTTTGATACTTTTGATTATTTTATCTTTTAAATAAGGATCATCATATATGAGATAATCAGTAAGATAAAATACTGAGTAAACTGGATCAAGTGCATCATAAATTTTTTCCTTTAAGATTTTATTTTTAACTCTATCAAAATCCTCATTTTTTAAATTTTCTAAAAAACTTTTAAGGAATTCATCAAGTTCTTTTTCTATAATAGTAATAGAATCTTTTTCTAAACTTTTTAAGGTTAAATTAATTCCAAAAACTCCAAATTTCCTTCTTGATTCATAACTTGATAATATATTCAAAATTTTTTTATTTTTTTCTTTCAGTTTACTTAAGGCAAAATCTGAGTTTAGTATTTCATTTAAAAGAATAAAGTAAAAAGAGGATGGGTGATTAAGAGGTGGAGCTTCAAAATATTTAAAAATATAAGAGTTTTTTATATCCTTAATTTCCAAAAATATTTTTTCACCCAAAAACTTTTCTAAATTCAGGAATTTCTCCTCAATTATAATTTTCTTTGTTGATTCATTTCCAAAAGTTTTTTTCAAAAGATCAATTAATTCCTTTTCATCAATATCTCCCATCACAAAAATTGTCATATTATTAGGGGCATAAAATCTCTTATAAAATTCAATGACCTTTTCCTTTTTTAAATTTTTAATTGTATTTTCATAACCTATAACAGGATGGGAATAATTTGTCCCTTTATAAATTATTGAATCCACTTTTTCTTTAATAATGTTATATTCTCTTGATCTATCCTGATACATCTCCTGAAGCACAACACCCTTTTCCTTTTCAAATTCCTTATCAGGAAAATTAGATTTAAAGAGCATTAAATATAAAAGGTATATACCTTCTTTAAAATTTTTATCAGGACCTGAGAAAAAGTAAGCAGTGTAATCTTCTCTTGTAAAGCCGTTAACATAAAGTCCAAACTTATCAAAATTTTTTCTTAATTCTTCCCTTGAAAATTTTTCATTACCATCAAATAACATATGTTCAAGGAAATGGGTTAATCCTTCACAGCCCTTTTCCTCATTAAAGCTTCCAGAATTTACAAGAACAAGAAATGTAAATATATCACTTTTTTCCCTTTTATCATAGATAAGTTTAAGTCCATTTGAAAACTCTAAAGTTATGTAAGAGATAAATAAAAATTTTAGCATTTTTACCTCCTTTTTAAATTTTTTTGTGCTATTTCATTTGCTTCTTTTAAAAGATTTGTGAAAAGCTCTGAATCTATCATTTTTTTATTATAAACAAAAATGGGTGATGAAATATACACAGTGCATTTTGAAAAGGGTAAAGGAATCATGAATCTATCCCAGGAAGAAAGTTCTATTTTTCTATTAAAGGCGACTCCGACAAGATAAATCGGGGCTTTTGAGAGATAGGATATAAATAGTGCCCCTTCTTTAAAAGTCTCTCTTGGTCCTTTTGGTCCATCAGGAGTGATTGCTGCAAGTTTTTCCTTTTTTAAAGCTTTTATCATTTGCCTGAACCCCTTTTCTCCCAGTTTTGAACTTGAACCTCTTACAGGGATAAATCTGAATTTTTTTAAGGGTTTTATTAAAAGTTCTCCATCCCTTGAAGTTGATATTAAGATTCTTATTTTTTTATTTCTGTAAAAGTAAATTAGAGGGAAAAAAGTTCTATGCCAAAAACAGAAAAGTGCTTTTTTCTCTGGTAAATTTCCTATCTGTTTGAATTTTATAGTTTTTATATAAAAGTAATAAACTATTTCAAAAATTCCCTGAATTGTTCTTATAAAAAGATTATTTTGTAACAAGAGTTCCGAGATTTTCACCTAATAAAACTTTTTTAAGCATTCCACTTTTTGTGATATTGAATACTATTATTTCAATATTATTTTCCTTGCAGAGAGCTACAGCTGAAGCATCGAGTATTCTTAAGTCATTTTTTATTATTGTGTCATAGTCAATTCTATCATACTTTTTAACATTTTTGTCTTTCATAGGGTCACCTGAATAAATTCCGTCAACTTTTGTTCCTTTAAGAAAATACTTTGCTCCTATTTCAATTGCCCTTAAAGCAGCTGCTGTATCCGTTGAAAAAAAGGGATTTCCAGTTCCAGAAGCAAATATTACTATTCTTCCCTTTTCCAGGTGTCTTATTGCTCTTCTTCTTATATAGGGTTCTGCGATCTGTTTTATTTCAATTGCTGACATAACTCTTGTTGTTTTACCCATTTTTTCAAGAATGCTTTGAAGGTAAAGGGAATTTATAAGAGTTGCAACCATTCCCATATAATCAGCAGTTGCTCTATCAATACCCAGTTTTTTACTCTGAATTCCCCTTATTATGTTTCCTCCTCCAACAACGACTGCAATTTCAAAACCAAGGTCATGAATTTCTTTAATTTCTTCTGCAACTTTAAGAAAAGAATCGGAATCAAGACCAAAATTTCCTCCTCCTAAGACTTCCCCGCTTATTTTTAATAAAATCCTTTTATTTTCCATCCTTTAATTTATAAATTAAAAAAACAGATAATTTCAATTTTAACGGAGTTTTTAGGATAAAAATTTTTCAGATACAGAAGATTATTAAGTTGTAAAAAGAGGTGTTTTGAGATTATTATTAAATTTGGAGGATTGTAAAAAGTATTTGAAACAAGTCTTAATAAGAAGGCATATAGATTAATAAAATGAGCCTAATATTTTATTTCTTTATCAATCTAACAGTTTTTTTATTTTTTCCATCTTTTAGTTTTTTAATAGTTTCATCCCCCATAGTAAAGGAATATAAAGGCAGAAAGGAAGTTTTAGAAAAATTGGATAAGAAAAATTGAATTTTTCTCTTAATAAAGGGTTTTAAAAATCACTGTTCACCTATTCTGAATCTTGCAAATCTTTTAACAACTATATTTTCCCCAAATTTTGTTATATACTGTTTAATTAAATCTCCCACAGTTATTGATGGATCCCTTATATAACTCTGTTCAAGAAGACATTTTTCCTTATAAAAATTTTCCATTTTCCCTTCCACTATTTTTTGAATTATATTTTCAGGTTTTCCACTTTCCCTTGCTTGCTCCTCATATATTTTCTTTTCTCTCTCAATTACTTCAGCAGGAATATTTTCTCTTTTAACAGCAATAGGATTCATTGCAGCAATCTGCATTGCTATTTCTCTTGCAAGTTTTATAAATTCTTCATTCTTTGCAACAAAATCTGTCTCACAGTTGAGTTCAACAAGAACCCCAAGTTTTGCACCAGGGTGTATGTAAGCCTCAATAACTCCTTCCTTTGCTTCCCTATCAAGTTTTTTTTCGGCTTTTGCTATTCCTATTTTTCTTAAAATTTCAACTGCTTTTTCAATATCACCATTTGATTCAAGAAGAGCCTTTTTACAATCCATAACTCCTGCACCGGTTCTTTCTCTTAATTCTTTAATCAAATCAAGAGATATATCAGCCATTTTATTCCTCCTCCTTTAATTTTGCTTTTCCTCTTAAATAAGCATCTGTTATAAGTCTTGTTATATATTCTATTGATTTCATTGCATCATCGTTTCCAGGGATGAGGTAATCTATAACTTCAGGATTTCCGTCTGTATCAATAAGTGCTACAACAGGAATATTTAATTTTTTTGCTTCTTTTACTGCTAATTCCTCTTTAACAGGGTCTATAATAAATAAAAACTGGGGCAGTTCAAACATATCTTTAACACCACCAAGATTTTTCTGTAATTTTTCATATACTTTTAAAATTTTTTGCTTTTCATTTTTAGGATACTTTTCAAGCCTTCCATCTTCTTTCATCTTTTCAATTTCTCTCATTTTTTCAATTCTTGTTTTAATTGTTTCAAAATTTGTTAAAAGACCACCTGGCCACCTTTCAACAACATAATAAACACCTGCTTTTGATGCGTATTCTTTAACTATTTCTTTTCCCTGTTTTTTTGTACAAACAAATAGTGGAATAGCTCCCTCCGAACCCTTTTTTTCAACAAATTCTAAGGCTTCTTTTAATTTCTGGAGAGTTTTGTGAATATTTATAATGTGTATTCCTTCCTTTTTGCCGTAGATATATTCCCTCATTTTCGGATTCCATCTGTAAACCCTGTGTCCAAAATGGACACCGTTCTGTAAAAGTTCTTCTATGTTAATATTAACGTTTGGAGTATTGATGAGCTCTCCTGCGTTTGGTGAGACCATATTTCATCCTCTCTTTTATTCTTGAATCCCTTGTTAACATTCCCCTTGATTTTAAAACAGCCTTGAAACCTTCATTATACTTTACTAAAGCCCTGCTTAGAGCAAACCTTATAGCTCCTGCTTGTCCTGCAAGGCCTCCACCTTCAACCTTTACAGCAATATCAAAATCTTTTTCCTTTTGGACAACTTTTAGTGGTTCGAAAGCCTGTATCACAAGGTCTTCTCTTTTAAAATATTCAAGGGGTCTTTTCCCATTTACCCATATTTTTCCTGTACCAGGGCGAAGTCTTAACCTCGCCCTTGCTGTTTTCCTTCCGCCTGAAGTTAAAATTAGCTCACTCATATTATTTTAATTTTTCTAATGCAATTGACTCTGGTTTTTGTGCCTGATGGGGGTGCTCTGGCCCCTTATAAACTTTTAACCTTTTGAGCATCTTTCTTCCGAGTCTGTTTTTGGGCAACATTCTCTTTACTGCAAGTTCTATTATTCTCTCTGGATGTTTTTCAAGTAATTCCTTAAAGGTTCTTTGCTTTAATCCACCTGGATAACCTGAATGATGATAATAAATTTTATCTTTTAATTTTTTACCAGTTACTTTTACCTTTTCTGCATTTATGACTACCACGAAATCTCCCAAATCAAGATGAGGTGAATACCCTGGTTTTCTCTTTCCCATCAATAAAAGAGCAATCCTTGTTGCCATTCTTCCAAGAACTTGACCTGTGGCATCCACAAGGTGCCATTTCCTATCCACCGTTTTAAAACTCATTGGGGTTATTTTTTCCATAATATAAGTTTTATTATACAATTCATTTTGACCCTTTTTCAAATTTTTTTATCTTTTTGCTTTTTCTTCTTTTTTTATTTTATATTTTAAATTATGAAAAAGGGATTTATAATCACTATTATTCCCTCTGAGAGTAATGGAAAAGTTAGAAGTGTTTTTATTAGTCCCTTTATAATTAAGTTTCTACTATTCACTTTCTTTTCAATTTTTATCCTTAATTCAGTTTTCCTTTACCATTTCTTTAACTTCGAAATTGATAGAAATAAACTCAATTTTCTCATAAAAGAAAATGAGACTCTTTCTAAAAAAATTGAAATAATGAAAATTAAAAATGATTCTCTCACAAGTAAAATTGAAAAATTAGTGGATAGAATAAACAAATTAAGAAGTTATGCTGGTCTTGAACCTTTTGAAGAAGATTTATTAAAAATGGGTATTGGTGGAGAGCTTTTACCTCGTGAAGAAAAGAAGGTTCTTGAAGAGAGAATTGATTTTATGTTAAATCTTGCCTCTGAGTTTGAAAAGAAAATTAATGAGGTTGAAAATTATGTTGAGAATAAGAAAAAGGAACTTGAACACACGCCCTCTATTTCTCCTGTAGCTTCAGGATGGATAGTTTCAGGATATGGATACAGAAGAGACCCCTTCACAGGCAAGGTAAAACTTCATGAAGGTTTGGATATTTCTTCTAATTATCAATCTCCTGTCCAGGCGACTGCTAATGGAAAAGTTGTTTTTGCTGGATGGAAAGAGGGTTATGGACTCACGGTTGAGATTGACCATGGTAACGGATTTAAGACAAAGTATGCTCACAATTCAAGGATTTTAGTTCAGGTTGGACAAAGTGTTAAAAGGGGAGAAATAATTGCTTTAATGGGTTCAACAGGAAGAGCAACAGGAGTTCATGTTCATTATGAGGTTCAGCTTTTTAATAAACCCATAAACCCCTTAAATTATATAATACCAGATCATCTCTATTTTGACTAAAAGATTAATTTTACTTTTATCTCTTTTTGTTTTATTTTCAGGTATAAATAAAATACAGTATAAGGATTTTGATTTTAAATTTATTGAGACAGAGCATTTTAAAATATATTATTATTCTGGTGGAGAAAAACTTGCAGAATTTGCTTCTTTTAATTTAGAGGAAGTTTTCCCTGATTTTTCTAATTTTTTTCAGATAAAGATAAATTATAAAATACCTGTTTTAATTTTTAATTCACCGAATGATTTCAAGCAAAACAATGTAATTTTTGAAGTTTTGCCTGAAGGTGTTGGAGGGTTTACAGAAATATTTAAAAAGAGGATTGTGGTTCCCTTTAATGGTTCCTATGAAGAATTCAGGCATGTTCTTGTTCATGAATTAACCCATGTTTTTGAATATGAGCTTTTTTATGGAAAAGTTGGTCAGAATCTTTTTTCAGGAAATGTTCCAGAAATTCCTCTTTTTGTTATGGAGGGGCTTGCAGAATATCTTTCAAAAGAAGAAGATGCTGAGACAAGGGGTTTTACAAGGGATCTCTTAATAAACAGCCTTTTGCCAGATTTATACAGATTTTCTATGAGTGGTGGGTATATTGTTTATAGATTAGGAGAAATGTTTTTTAGATTTATAGAGGAAAAATACGGAAAAGAAAAAGTTTCAGAGTTTGTAAGAGCTTTTGTTGTAGCAAAAACTCTTGAAAGAAATGTTAAAAAAACTTTTGGGCAGAATCTTTCAAGGTTTTCAGATTATTTCAGATGGTATTTGAAAGAAAAATTGTATGATGATTTTAAAAAATATGATTTTCCACATGAAATATCTGAACAGATTACGGTTCATTCAGAAGAGGGAGGTTTTTTAAATATAGGTTGTGCTATATCCCCTGATGGTTCCAAAATTGCTTTTATTTCCGATAAAACTGGATTTACTGACATATATATCACTTACATAGGTAAAAGAAAATCTAAAAAAATAATTTCGGGTCAAAAAAATCCCTCTCTTGAGAATTTACATCTTGTAAGACCGGGTCTTTCCTTTTCAAGTGATGGAAAATACCTTGTTTTTATTACTTCAGGTGGTAAAAGTGATGTTCTTTTTGTCTATGATACTGAAAGAGAAAAAACTGTGATAAAAAGAGAACTTCGTGAGCTTGATGCAGGGTATGAGCCTTCCTTTTCTCCTGATGAGTCTAAAATTGTTTTTACAGGATTGAAGGATGGATTTTCTGATCTTTATTTATATAATATCCATACAGGGGAAATTATTTCCTTAATGGAAGATAAATTTGATGATAGAAATCCTCTTTTTATAAATGACACTTTGATTATCTTTATATCCGATAGAAATTATGAGGATAAATTAGGTAGTTATGCAGTTTTTTCCTACAACCCTTTAAAAGGAAATTTTAAAAGATTGTCGCCTTACCTGGGAAAAATTGACGACCCTTATCTTCAAGGAGACAGAGTTTATTTTTTATATGATGATCCAGGAGGATTAAGGAACCTATATTTTTATGATATTAAAAAAGATTCTCTCTACAGATTGACTAACTTCCCCACCTATATCCATGATGTTTCTTATTCAAAAGACTTAAGTTCTCTTTCTATTTCCCTTTTGTGGAAAGGCGGTTATGATATTTTTGTTATAAATGATATATCTTCCTTAAAACCTGAAAAAGTACCTTTGTATGAGGGAAAAGTTATAAAATTTAAAGAAGTTGATTATACTCATAAGAATTATACAGTTACTTTAACTCCAGACTGGGTGATTGCTGGATTTGGATATTATCCCCTCTATGGATATTTTGGTGGAGTTACCTTAGGTTTTTCAGATATTCCTGGTAATTGGGTTATTGAATTTTTTACAGAACTATCACAGGACATTATAAATTCTAACTGGGATTTAAGAGTTTTTTATCTTAAACAGAGAACTGATTATTTCTTTCAGCTGTACCAATATTTCCCTTATTACATTTTATCTGAAAGATATGATGCCCTTGATAAAGACCTTGGTACAAATCTTTTTATAACCTATCCTTTAGATATTTTTAATAGGATAGAGACAGGTTTTAATATCGGTTACAGAGAACGTTTCCTTATTGATTACATGCTTGAAAGAATTACTTTTGAAACTTTTATGGTTTATGATTATATACTTTTATATATATATGATAGAAGTTTCCGATTTTATAACGGAAGTAAGGATGGTGAATTTTTCGGTATAGGATTCACTAAGGGGCTTTCAAGTGACTATAATTATTATGAGATTCAAGCTGATTTTAGAAAATATTTTAGACTAACACCAAGGTCAAATTTCGCTTCAAGGTTTCTTTTTGGTCAGATAGAGGGTAGCGAAAGAGTAATTACATATTTTATTGGTTCACCTTACATGATGAGGGGGTATGAACTTTTTTCAAAATGGGGTAGAGATTTTATTTATGGAACCCTTGAACTTAGAATTCCATTTCTTGATAGATTAAGGATTGGATTTCTTCCATTTGAAATTGGAGGTATAAGGAGTGTATTATTTACGGAAGCAATATTACTTGGAAAAAAAGAAGATTTTAAAAATTTTAAACTTATTGAAAAAGTAGACGGAAATTATAAAACAAAGGATTTACTTATGGATGTAGGTATAGGTTTTAGATTTGATTTTGGATATTTTTATTTAAAACTTGATTTTGCTAAAAAATGGGATATGCAAAAACTTTACGGTTCCTGGCAATGGTGGTTGACTTTTGGAGATGATTTTTAGTTTAATTTCGCAAACCGGTAAAGATACTTTAAACCCGCTTGCTACATTTTTTATTTTTCTTTTTCCCTTAATTTTTATGTTTGTTTTTATGTATCTTTTTTTCATAAGACCGCAGCAAAAGGAAGAAAAGGAAAGATTGAAAATGATAAATTCTTTAAAGAAAGGTGATAAAGTGATAACTCTTGGTGGAATAATAGGAACTGTGGTTAAGGTAGATGATAGTGAGGTTATGTTAAGGACAGGTCCTGGAACACTTATTAAATTTGAAAAAAATGCAATAAGAAAGAAATTAGGGGAGGTAAGGGAAGTTGAAAAAAGTTCTTGAACTTAGGTATTATGGAGATCCAATTTTAAGAGAAAAAGCAGAACCTGTTAAAAAGATAAATGAATACATTAAAAAACTTGCACAGGGAATGATTGAGACAATGGAATTTTATGAGGGAGCAGGACTTGCTGCAAATCAAGTGGGTGAAAAGATTTCCCTTTTTGTTGTTTCAGGAAAGGTTTTGGGTGAAAATGAAAAGCCACTTATTGTAATAAATCCAGTTATTATTGATATATGGGGAAAAAGTGTTATGGAAGAAGGTTGTCTTTCAATACCAGGGATTTATGCGGAGGTTGAAAGACCTTTAGGTGTTCATTTAAAATATATAGATATAGATGGGAAAGAAAAAGATTTAAAAGCTGAAGAACTTTTAGCAAGGGTCATTTTTCACGAGTATGACCACCTTAATGGAGTTTTGTTTTGGGATAGGCTTGATAGGGAAACAAAAAGAATTTTAATTGCTCAATTTAGAAAGAACTTTTATACAAGGGAAAAGAAAATTAAAGTATAAATGGGTTAGACCCCCTTAATATTCTAAAAAATCTAATTATTATTATGTTTGAAGGTAAGTTAATATTTTTTGGAACAGGTGAATTTGCTGCCAAGGTATTTGTTTCAATGCTTAAAAATGGATTAAAGCCTGAGGTTATTGTTACTTCCCCTGATAAACCTCAGGGGAGGGGTTTAAAGGTTACACCTACACCGGTTAAGGAACTTGCTATCCAGCATGGTATTAAAAAAGAAAGAATTTTTCAACCCTATGATGTCAATCATCCTGCGCTTTTGAGTGAACTTAAGAAGTTTGAACCTGAAGTTATTTTTTTAACAGATTTCGGTCAGATTCTTGGCAAGGAGCTTCTTTCTTTGCCCAAAAATGGAGCAATAAATCTTCATCCTTCTCTTTTGCCTAAGTATAGAGGTGCTGCTCCTTTAGAAAGAGCAATGATGGATGGTGAAAAAGAAACAGGTTTTACATTTTTTATAATGGATGAAGGTATAGATACAGGGAAAATAATTTATCAGGAAAAAATTGAAATATTAGAAAAAACAAGAGGGGAAATAGAGTCAATAATAGCTGAAAAGGCTATGAGCATTTTCCCTGAAATATACAGTAAGTATAAAAAGGGGGAAATAAAACCAAAACCTCAGAAAGGAGAAAGTTCTTATGCTAAAAAAATTGATGAAGATGAACTCTGGATTGACTGGAAAAAAGATGCTTTTCTTGTTATGAGACACATTCATGCTTTATCACCCAATCCTGGTGCAAGAACGCATTTTGATGGTAAGTATATAAAAATATATAGAGTTAGAGAAGTTCCTGATTATAATGGTCCCATAGGTAAGATAATTGTTGATAGTTCGAGACTCTTTGTTTTATGTGGGAAAGGTGCTGTGGAAGTACTTGAACTCCAGCCTTCAGGAAAAAAGAAGATGTCAGCAAGTGAGTTTGTGCAAGGGTATCATCCTTTCTGGGCAGAATGAAAATTTTTGAGGAATTTTTTAAATTTTTTATTTTTTTAGGATTTTTCTTTATAGGAATAGGTTTTATTTTTTACTTACTTTCAAAGATTGAGACAATAAAAAGTATTCCAAGACTTCCCCTTGATATAATAATTGAAAAGGAAAATTTTAAATTTTATTTCCCCCTCGGCAGTTCTATCCTCCTTTCAATAATTTTAACACTTATTTTGAATATTTTCTTTAAGTTCTTGAAAAAATGAAAAGTAAAAAGGTATAATAAAAACTTATGGAAGAAGAAAAAACCCTTATTGAAAATATAATAAGTCTCTCCCGTGTTGCAAAAGTTGTAACAGGTGGAAGGAGATTTAAAATATCCGCCTGGGTTGCTGTTGGTGATGGAGAAGGTAGAGTGGGAATAGGTCATGGAAAAGCTACTGAAACTCCTGATGCAATTGCTAAGGCTTTAAAAAAGGCAAAAAAAAATATGATAAAGGTTCCGATTATAAATGGAACAATTCCCCATCCGGTTATAGGTAAAGTTGGTGCTGCGAAAATTCTTTTAAAACCAGCTGGTCCTGGAACAGGTCTTATTGCCTGCCACACAGTTCGTGCAATTCTTGAGGCTGCAGGGTTTAAGAATGTTTTAACAAAATCACTTGGTTCAAGCACACCCTGTAATCTTGCTCAGGCTACTATGGATGCTCTTTCACAGCTAAAGGACCCGAGAGAAGTCGCAAAGAAAAGAGGTTTGCCTCTTTCAAGAGTTACAAGGAAATTTATGATTTCTTAATATGAATGAGAAATATTTAAAAATTAAACAAATAAAATCAAGAATCGGTGCCAACTGGAGAGCAAAGAGAACACTTTTAGCTTTGGGATTAAAGAAAATAGGACAAATTGTTATTAAAAGAGATACACCCCAGATAAGGGGGATGATAGATAAGGTTAAGTATCTTGTTGAGGTTGAAGAGATAGAGGAGAAAAGTTAGATTATTTTATAAAATCACGGGGAAATATAAGAATTCTTTTTTTAAAAAATTCCTCAAAAATGGAAACAGGATATTCAAGTTTATTAGCTACAATTATTGTTGTGGAGTTAACAAAACTTATCCCTTTACCTTTGCTTTCTTTCATCTTTTTACATTATAGAAACATTTTAATTTTTAAGCCTTAGTTAACCTAAAAACAAACACAAAAATTGGACTTATTAATAATTGAGTTTACAAAAGAAAACTCTGGAAGTTTTTCATAGTGGAGTATTATAATTTATCTTAATGACTTGAAAATTTTGAAAACTTTTTTTATAATAATAGGTTAATATTAAAATTTTCCAAACAATTGAATTAAAAAAGGAGGAAACATTATGCTTGATTTAAGTAAATTAAGACCTGAAAAAGGAGCTGTTAAAAAAAGAAAAAGAGTTGGAAGAGGTATTGGCTCAGGTCACGGTAAAACCTCAGGTAGAGGTCATAAGGGAGCAAAATCAAGGTCAGGTAAGGAAAAGGGACCAGAATTTGAAGGAGGACAAATGCCCATTTACAGAAGGTTACCAAAAGTAGGTTTCACTAATCTTTTTGCTGAAAAATATGAAGTTATAAACATAAGGGATCTTGTGAGAAAATTTAAAGAGGGTGAGGAAGCAACTTATGAGGAGATGGAAAGAAGGAGACTTTTAAGAAAGAACTTAAAAGTTAAACTTCTTTCTGAAGGGGAAATTAATTTCCCCTTAAAGGTCTATGTTCATAAGGCTTCAAAAAAGGCAATCGAAAAGATTTTTAAAGCAGGAGGTGAGGTTAAATTTATAAATTAAGTTCAACCCTTGAAAAGTTAATGATTAAAAATGGCATCTGAACCTGCAATTGAGAGGATTAAAAATCTTTTTAAAATAAAGGATTTAAAGGAAAGATTTTTATTTACTGCTATTGTTCTTATAATTTTCAGATTTGGAACCCATATACCAATTCCTGGAATTGATACAAGGGCACTTGGAGAACTTTTTGCTCAGCAGTTAAGGGGTTCTTTTCTTGGTCTTTTTGATTTGTTTGTTGGTGGTGCTTTATCAAGGGCTTCTATTTTAGGTATTGGAATAATGCCTTATATTTCTGCTTCAATTATATTTCAGATTTTAACTACTTCTGTTCCTTATCTTGAAAAAATTCAGAGAGAAGGAGAAGCAGGTAGAAGGAGGATAGAGCAATGGACAAGATATTTAACAGTTTTAGTTGCTGCAATTCAATCTTTTGGAATTTCTTCGCTTCTAACAAGATTTACTTCTCCCTCAGGACTACCGATTGTTCCACATCCTGGAATTGGTTTTACTCTTTTAACAGTTATTACACTTTCAGCAGGAGCAGTTTTTTGTATGTGGCTGGGCGAACAGATTACAGAAAGGGGTATTGGAAACGGTGCTTCCCTTTTAATTTTTGTAGGTTCCCTTGATACAGTTCCACAGGAAGTATTTCAAACTTTCGGTCTTTTAAAAAATGGAGCAATATCCCTTGCAGCAATTATATTTGCAGGTGCTATATTATTTTTAATTACCTATTCAATAGTTTTTATGAATTTATCCTCAAGAAAAATTCCTGTTCAGTATGCAAGGAGAATAATTGGAAGAAAAGTTTATGGAGGTGCCTCAACTCATTTACCCCTTAAAATGACAACTGCTGGTGTAATGGCAATAATTTTTGCCCAGAGTTTAATGATTTTACCTTATTCACTTGGTTCCTTTTTTCCGCAATTACAGGACATTATGATATACACCCAACTTTTCAACCCAGGACACTTGCTTTATGATTTAGTTTATGGAATTCTTATAATATTTTTTAACTATTTCTATACAGCAGTAATCCTAAATCCAAAGGATATAGCTGATAATTTACAGAAATATTCAGGGTTTATTCCTGGAGTTAGACCTGGAGATAAAACTGCTGAATATATTGATAATGTTTTGAAAAGGATACTTCTTCCTGGTGGAATTTTTATAGCTCTTATTGCTATTTTGCCTTATTATATTTCAAAAATTACAAATGTTCCCTTTTATTTTGGTGGAACAAGGCTCTTGATAATAATAGGTGTTGCACAGGACACACTTCAGCAGATAGAATCACATCTTTTAACAAGGCAGTATGAGGGATTATTACAGAAAGGTAGATTCAGAGGAAGAAGAGGTTAATGAGAGTTTTATTCCTTGGACCACCTGGTGCAGGTAAAGGGACACAGGCAAAAAAAATATCAGAGGATTACAATATTCCTGTAATTGCAACCGGTGATCTTTTGAGAGATAATGTTAAAAGAGGGACTGAACTCGGAAAGCTTGCTAAAAAATATATGGATGAGGGAACCCTTGTTCCTGATGAAATTATGTTAAAAATTGTTGAAGAAGCTATAAAAGATTTAAATGAGTTTATTCTTGATGGATTTCCAAGAACAATCCCTCAGGCAGAGGGTCTTGACACTATTTTAAAAAAATTAAATAAAAGTTTAACTCATGTTATATATTTTGATGTGGACGATGAGGAAATAATAAGGAGGCTTTCTTCAAGAAGGGTTTGTCCAAAGTGTAATAAAATTTATAATCTTATTTTTAATCCACCAAAAAAAGGTGAATTTTGTGACGAGTGTGATATTAAATTGATTACAAGAGATGATGATAAGGAAGAAGTTATAAGAAAAAGACTAAGTGTTTTTAGAGAAAACACATATCCCCTTGTTGATTATTACAAAAAAAAAGGAATTCTTCATGTAATTAATGGAAAAGGAAAAGCGGAAGAAATAGAGTGTAAAATTAAAGAAATTTTTGTATGATAATCCTAAAATCAAGAGAAGAGATAGAGAATATAAAAGAAGCATCAAAAATAGTTGCAAAGGTTCTTTATGATATAGAAGAGTATATAAAACCAGGAGTATCAACAAAAAAGTTAAATGATATAATTGACAGGATGATAAGAAAAATGGGAGGTTCTCCAGCATTTCTTGGTTATAAGGGTTATCCTGCCTCTTCCTGTATTTCTATAAATGAAGAGGTTGTTCATGGAATACCTTCTGAAAATAAGATTTTAGAAGAAGGAAGTATTGTTAAAATAGATGTGGGTGTTAATAAAAATGGGTTTTTTGGAGATGGAGCTAAAACATATAAAGTGGGTAAAGTGAATGGAGATTTGGAGAGATTGCTTCAGGTTACTGAGAAGGCGCTTTATATAGGAATAGATAAAGCAAGAGCAGGTAATAGAGTAGGTGATATTGGTTTTGAGATACAGCAATTTGTCGAATTTGAAGGTTTCAGTGTTGTAAGAGAACTTGCAGGTCACGGAGTTGGACACTATCTACATGAGGAGCCAGTTGTACCTAATTATGGTAAAAGAGGAGAGGGACCTTTATTAAAAAAAGGTCTTGTTATTGCAATTGAGCCTATGGTAAATATGGGTTCCCATGAAGTTAAGGTTTTAAGGGATAAATGGACTATTGTTACGCTTGATGGAAAGCCTTCTGCCCATTTTGAACATACTGTTTTGATTGATGATGAGCCAATTATTTTAACTACATTAGATTAAGGGAGGAAAAATTATGGCAAAAAAAGGTGTAATAAGAATGGAAGGAACTGTGCAGGAAGTTTTACCTAATACAATGTTCAGGGTTAAGCTTGATTCAGGTCCCCTTGTTTTATGTCATCTTTCAGGTAAGATGAGGCTCAATTTTATAAAGATATTGCCTGGTGATAGAGTTTTGATAGAACTTTCTCCCTACGATCTTACAAGAGGAAGGATAATTTACAGAAAATCTTAGGGGTTCTACTCCCTTAAAAAGTTCTAAGGAGAAAAAAATGCCAAAGTTAAAATCAAAAAAAACAGCAAAAAAAAGATTTAAATTAACAAAAAAGGGAAAGGTTAAATACTATCATGCTTTTCATTCTCATCTTGCAGGAAGCAAAAATGCTAAAAGGAAAAGAAGATTAAGAAAGCCTGATTATTTAAAAGGATCAGACGAAAAGAGAATAAGAAGACTGATTGATGTATAGATGCCCTGGATTTTAAAAAAAAGAATAAAAAGGGAAATAGGTCATATGTTATTTAATTATGAGGGAAAATGTAATTTCCCCCATGGACATACTTTCTGGATAGAAGTTGAAGTTTTATTTGATAAGCTTGATGAAATTGGAATGGGAATTGATTTTGAAGAACTTGAAAGGATAATAAAGGAAATTTTTCCTGATCATGTTTTCTTTAAATATGAAAAGGATGAAAGAGTAAAGGATATAAAGGGAGTTATAAATTTACCTTTTAATCCAACTTGTGAAAATCTTTCAAAATGGGCATATTATAAATTGAAGGAAAGGGGTTTAAGTGTTAAATCAGTTAAGATAGAGGAAACCCCCTTTTCACAAGCAATTTATTTTGAATAATTTACCAGTTTCAGAAATTTTTGAATCAATTCAGGGTGAAGGACCTTTTATAGGTAAAAGGGCAGTTTTTTTAAGGCTTGCCTTCTGTAATTTAAAGTGCTCCTTCTGTGATACTGATTATACATGGAAGGGAGAGATTAAATATAAAAGGATGAGTTTAAAGGAAGTGGAGGAAAAAATTTTGAAGTATAATATTAATCATCTTGTAATTACAGGAGGGGAACCTCTTTTGTGGGAAAAATTTTTTTTTCCTCTTGTTGAAAATCTTCTTGCCAAAAGATTTTTAATAGAGGTTGAAACTAATGGAACAATAGAAAGTTTTTTACCTCAGGATGTTCATTTTAATGTATCTCCAAAACTTTCTAATTCAGGTGAGCCTTATGAGAAGAGAATAAAGATAAATGTTTTAAAAAGTTTTAATAAAAGGGAAAAAGCAATTTTTAAGTTTGTGATAGAAAAGGAGGAAGATATATATGAAGTTCTTGATTTAAAAGAAAAGCTAAATATTGAGAATAAAAAAATATATTTAATGCCAGAGTCCCGAAATATTAAAGAGTTAATAGAAAGAAAAAGGACAGTTTTTGAATTATCAAAAAAATTTGGATTTAAATTTAGTGATAGACTTCATATTCTAATGGGTGTAAGATGATATGAAAGCAATAATTTTTGAAGAGAGTATTCCAAAGTATGTTTTAACTAAAATTCTTGGTAAATTAAATAAATCATTTTATTATTCACCTTTTTCCTGTGTGAAACTTACAGAGATAAAAGAACCTGATCTCCCAAGGGGAAAATATTTAAAAATAAAAACAATTTATGGTGGAATATGTGGAAGTGATATAAATTTAATCACTTTAAAGGACTCACCTACCCTATCACCTTACTCCTCTTCTCCTTTTGTTATAGGGCATGAAAATGTTGGAATTGTTTATGAAAAAAGTGAAGATGCTCAAAATTTTAAAAAGGGAGATAGAGTTATAGTTGACCCTGTTTTATCATGTAAAGCAAAGGAAATAGAAAATTTATGTGAAAATTGTAAAAAGGGTGAATATTCAAGATGTTTGAATTTTTCTGAGAAAGGTAAATTAAGTGAAGGGATTATAATAGGTGCATGTAAAAACACTTCTGGTTCATGGAGTGAATATTTTATTGCAAATGAATTCCAGACTTTTAAATTACCAGAGGAAATCTCTGATGAAGATGCAATTTTAATTGATTCTTTCTGTTCTGCCCTCCATCCAGTTATAAGGAATTTTCCGAATGATAATGATAAAGTTTTGATAATAGGTGCAGGAACCATAGGTATCTGTGCGGTTTATGCTTTAAGGGCACTTCTTAGTAAATCAAAAATTTTTGTTTTAACAAAGTATGAATTTCAGGCAGAAAAAATAAAGGATTTGGCAGAAGTTATATATTTAAAAGAAGATTATTTAAAGAAATTTGCTGAAATAACAGATTCAAAAATTTTAAAACCAATCTTAGGAAAAGAATTTTTAAATTCAGGATTTGATATAATTTTTGAATGCACAGGAAATAAAAATATGATAGAGGATTCTTTAAGATGGATAAAACCCGGAGGAAAAATTGTTTTAATAGGAACATTCGGAATTATGAGTTTTATTGATTTAACACTTTTATGGTTTAAAGAGGCAAAACTTATAGGAACAAATTCTTCAAGCACAGAAAATTATTTAAAGGAAAGGAAAAGATGCTATGAAATTGCAATTGATCTATTAAAAAATAAAAAGATAAGTTTAAAAGATCTTTTGACCCATAAATTTAAAATAGAGGATTATAAAAAGGCAATTGAGGCAAATTTAAATAAGGGAAAATATAAACTTATAAAATCAGCATTTATCTTTAAATAATTATATAACTCCTAATTTTTTCCCAACCTTTTTGAAAATTTCAAGCCCCTTTTCTATATGCTCATCTGTATGGGTTGCCATACAACTTGTTCTTAAAAGTGAATCACCTGGTGGAACACCTGGTGGAACAACAGGATTGACATAAATACCTTCTTCTAAAAGTTCTTTCCACATATAAACTGTTTTCCATTTATCCCTTATATATACAGGAACAATTGGAGTTTTGGTTTTCCCTATATCAAATCCAAGTGATTTTAAACCATTTCTCCATTTTTCAGATACCCTTTTTAAATTCTCAATTCTCTCGGGCTCTTTTTGCATAATTTCAAGTGCCTTTAATGCACTTGCTAAATTGGGTGGTGAGATTGCTGCACTGAAAATAAATGATCTTGCAACATGCTGAATGTAAAATATAACATCCTCATCACCGGCAATAAAACCACCAAGACTTGCAAAGGATTTACTGAATGTCCCCATTATTAAATCAACATCCTTTTCAACACCAAAATAATTTGCTGTTCCCCTTCCGCATTCACCGAGAACACCAATTGAATGGGCATCATCAACCATAATTCTTGCATTATATTTTTTGCATATTTTTATAATTTCAGGTAATGGAGCAATTTCACCGGTCATTGAATAAACACCATCAACTATGACAAGTTTGCCTTTGCCTTCTGGCAACTTTTTTAAAACTTTTTCTAAATCTTCTAAATCATTATGCTTAAACCTTTCCATTTTACCAAAGGACATCTTACATCCATCAATTATTGAGGCATGGTCTTCCTTATCAACAATTGCATAATCATCCTTTCCAACAATTGCAGATATTGTTCCAACATTTGTTTGATAACCTGTTGAAAATACAATACATTTTTCTTTCCTTAAAAATTCTGCAAGTTTTTCTTCAAGTTCAAGATGAATCTTTAAAGTTCCGTTCATAAAGCGAGAACCTGTTACACTTGTCCCATATTTTTTAATTGCTTCAATTGCTGCTTCCCTTACCCTTCTATCAGTTGTAAGTCCTAAATAATTGTTTGAACCAAACATTAAAACCCTTCTCCCATTGAATATTGCTTCAGTCCCTTCATTGTTTTCAAGGGGAAGAAAGAAAGGGTAAACACCTTTTTCCATTGCAATCTTTGCTTCATAAAGTGGATTTAAAGGAGTTAAATTCTTGCATTTTTCAAAAATATCCATAATTACCTCCTTGTTTAATTTTTTTATTTTATTTTTACATATTTCTGATAATCAAGATAGTAAAAGTGAATATATAAGGGTTGAAATTTATTTAATTTTTTTATATAATTATTTAATCGGGGCGTAGCGCAGTCCGGTTTAGCGCGCTACCTTGGGGTGGTAGAGGTCCGGGGTTCAAATCCCCGCGCCCCGATTAAATTTTTTTCCCTCCATATAGTGGTATATAATGCTTTTATAGGAAAATTGAACTCCTTGTTAGGATTAGACTTTTTCCCTTCTACTCCGCAAACTTCTACCCTTAAAAAGTTAAACTTTCTTAATTTAATTCTATTTAGCCGATCTAAAAGCCAAATTTCTTTTTTAATTCTTCAAGACCTTTTTTAACACCTTCCTCAAGTTTTTCCTTTCCTTTTTTCTTTAATTCTTCCTTAATTTTTTCCTCAAATTTTTGTGTATTCAGAGAAATAGAGGGATTTTTATGTGTCCCCTTTATTTTAAAGAAAAGTTCAAAATCTCCTGACTTGTCTGTAAAATAATTTGAAAGAGCTGAATACTTCCTCAAAAGTTCTGCCCCCTTTCCCCTGAATTTAAAAAGAATATCAAAATCAAGGTCCCCTTTCAAAGATGCTCTACCTTTTGGTTCTAAAAAGTAATCAGAAGCATCTATTTTAAAATCAGGAAAATCTATAAAACCCTTTTCTATTTTTATTTTTAAATTTATGTTTTTAAACTTTAAATTTTTTAATTCCTCTATTTTTAAAATTTCTGCTATTTTATCCAGAATCGGGTCCTTTTTAAATTCTCCATCAAAAGCAATTACAGTATTTGAAGCATAAAGTGTCCCGAAAATATCATCAAGGTCAAACTTACTATCTGTCTCTATGTTTAATTTACCTTTTATTTCTCCAAGGTAAAACTTATGATTTTTCAAAATTTCTGAAAACTCTAAATTTTTACCCTTCAAATTTGATTTAACTAATATACTTCCCTTTGTAATTTCAATATTACCCTCAATTTCTCCTCCATAAACCTTTCCCTTTAAATTTTTAATTCTTATACCCCTTTCGTCAATTTCAATCTCAACTTTTATATCCTTTAAATTATCTTCTTTATATACAAAATTCCTTATGTTTCCCTCAATAAAAATTCTTATATTCTCAGGAAGAATAAGTTCGGGTTTTTTTATTTCTTTTTTACCTTCACCAGTTTTTTTCTCTTCGGGCAGGATTTCATTTAAATTTAGATTGCTTGAATTTAAAGAACCCTT
The DNA here is from genome assembly GCA_039803925.1 of candidate division WOR-3 bacterium. Taxonomy (NCBI): domain Bacteria; kingdom Pseudomonadati; phylum Caldifarciminota; species Caldifarciminota bacterium. The sequence goes on from JBDRZL010000004.1 coordinate 90,695, forward strand.
TAAAAAAGTTATTTTCCCTTTTGTTTCTCCATTTAAATTAAATATTAAATCATTTTTTCCTGCATAAAATTTCCCTGAAATATCTAAATTACCCTTTGCACTCCCTTTTGCATTAAAATCCAAGGAATAATTTAAACTTTTACCTGTAAATTCAAAAAGGTCTCCATTTATTTTTCCTTTTCCACTAAATTCATTTGGAAATAAAAGGGAAAATTCAATATTTAAATTACCTTTCTGTTTTTCTGAAGCAAAGTCTAAGTTTAATTCACCTCTTTTACCTTTAAATTCTATAAAAAATTTAGTAAAATCCACTTTTCTTAAAGGTGTTTTTACATAAAGGGATTTTCCATCAATTTTCCCTTTTATATCAGGAATTATATCTTTATAATTACCACTTACAGTGATTAAAACATCAAGATTACCACTTAAATCAATTTCTTTAACTTTTAAAATTTCTTTAACAAATGTAAGAGGTATATTTTTTGATTCAAGGGATATTTTATATTCAGGCTCTCCTACAAGTACTTTTAAGATTTCACCCTTTCCATTTAAATTTATATCTTTTACCTTTATATCATAATTTTTTATTTCAAGTTTATCCTTTGTTAAGTCAAAATTCAGATTGAAAGAGTATTTAATGGGCGAAAAAAATTCAAAATCCTTTAAAGAAACATCACCATTACCTTTAAATTCAAAAGTGTTCCTTGTGATACTTTTTGAAGAAATTTTTAAATTAAAGGGGTAAATAGCTATTCTTTTCCCTTTTAAGGGTACTATCTCTATTCTTGCTTTTTCAATTTCAAGACTTTTAAGAATAAAAAATACAGGAATTTCAATCTTTTGAGCTTCTTTTTCCTTTTCAGGTTTTTTAACAGGAAATTCTTCTTTCTGATATAAAAATAAAGAGGGGTTTTTGATATAAATTCCATCTATTTCAAGAGTTCTTTTAAAAATAAGTGGAAGAATCCTTAAGGAAAATTCAATTTTTTCTACATCAAGAAAATCTCTTTTTTCATCTTCCTTAACTTTTATCCTTTTTGCACTTATACCTATTTTTCTTAAGGAAATCTGGGGTTCCACCTTTTCAATTTTCACATCCTTTTTGAGTGCATCGCTCAATGTTTTCTGGGTGAATTCTTTTATTCTTTCAGGTGTAAGGTAGCTTTTTACGATAAAGAAAATTGTTAAAAGTAAAATAAAAATTAAGGCAAAAAAGGAAAGAATTATAAATATAATTTTTCTCATAATAAAATTATATGGAAAAATTAAGGGAAAAGGCACAAAAAATTTTACTTAAAAATTTAAAAAAGGGTTTTAGTAAAAATCTTAAAAAAAATTACTTTTATATTTCACCTGATAAAGAGCATTATCACCAGTGGTTCTGGGATTCCTGTTTTCATATTATTGTTATGTCTGAATTTAATACTCAATATGCAATTAATGAACTTGAAACCCTTTTAAGTGTTCAAAAAGAGAATGGTTTTATTCCTCATATAATTTTCTGGCGTTTTAGATTAAAGGATCATTTTAAAATATGGTGGAAAAAAGAGCAAGATCCGGACTATAAATTTTTCACTGCTGAAATTCAACCTCCTGTTATTGCTCTTTCCCTTAAAAAATTATATAAAAAATCAGGTGATAAAGAAATGCTGAAAAAATTTATTTTTAAAATTGAAAAGTATTACAAATATTTAGAAAGGGAAAGAGACCCTGATAGAGATTCACTTATTTCAATTATAACTCCGATGGAATCAGGAATGGACCTTTCTCCTCAATACGATATTGTTCTTCAAAATTTTGAATTTAACCCTCAAAAAACAGTTAAGAAAATTACTGAAATTTTATTTTTTTATAAAAAAATCAACTGGGATTTAAATATAATTTTTGAAAAAGAAATTTTTGATGTGGAGGATGTTGCTTTTAACACAATTTATGCCCTTTCCCTAAATTCCCTCTCCTTTTTGTTTAAGGAAATTGGAGAAGAAAATAAAAGTGAATATTACAGAAAAAAATCTGAGGAAGTTAAAGATAAGATAATTAAAAAATTCTGGGATGAAGAAGATAAAATTTTTTACAGTTTATATCACAGGAATAAAAGAGAAGAGAAAATGAAAGTTAAAACAATATCTTCACTTTTCCCTTTATGTCTTGATATTCCTGAATATTATGTAAATCACCTTTTATCACATTTAACAGATCCTGAAAAATTTTTTCTAAATTATCCTATACCAAGTGTATCGAAAGATGAGAAAAGTTTTGGTCCTTTGACAGATACCAGATTTTTGTGGAGGGGGACTACATGGGTAAATGCGAACTGGTTTATTTATAAAGGTCTTTTAAGACATAATAAAAAAGATCTTGCTAATATAATAAAAAAGAAAACAGAAGAACTTATTGAAAAATTTGGATTCTGTGAGTTTTACGACCCTCTAACAGGTTATCCTGGTAAGGCTATGAGAGATTTTTCCTGGAGTACCCTTATAGTTGATTTTAAACCTGATGAATAGAAAGTTAATTTATTTAATTTTTTTATCAGGTTTTTTAATCCGTTTTTTACTTTACATTCAGAGAAGAGATCTATGGCATGATGAAGCTGCTCTTTTAATGAATTTAAAAGAAAAATCCTTTGTTGAATTGATTAATGAAAAACTTGAATATAATCAAATGGCACCTTTATTTTTTTTGATTTTAAATAAAGTTTCAGTAATTTTAGATAATGATAAAAACAATGAACTTGTCATAAGATTTTTACCCTTTTTATTTTCCCTTTTATCATTTTTTATTTTTTATTTTTTGATAAAGGAAATAGATGATAATATTGGATTTCTGTTAATTTCTCTTCTTGTTTTTTTAATTTCAGAAACCCTTTTACTTTATTCTTCAGAATTTAAACACTATTCCTTAGATGTTTTTACAACATGTTTATTTTTACTTATTTGTTTTAAGTTTTTAAAAGATTATTCATTAAAATATTCTATTCTATTTTTTCTTTCGGGTTTAATTTTGCCTTTTTTTTCCTTTACGATTTTTTTCTTTTACCCTTCAATTATTTTAGTTTCCTTTTATCATTTTTATAAAAATAAGACTTTAAAAAAAATTTACTTTTTAATTTTTTCAAGTTTAATTTTTTTAGTTTTCTCAATTTTTTATTACAAAATTTTTTTATTCCCTTATAAAGAAGTTAAAGGTTTAGTTGATTACTGGAATAAATTTTATTTTAATCCTTTTAAAATTTCAGAATATGTAAGATTTTTAGGTGTTTTTATTTCAATTTTTCACGGAACTCTTGGTCTTAGAGTGCCAATTTTAGTTTTTCTTTTATTTATGAATGGTCTTTCACTTATTTATAGAAAAGATAAAATTCTTTTTTTATTTTTTGTTATTTGTATTTTGACAGTTTCATCTTTTTCTTTTCTGAGAATTTATCCCTTTCACGGAAGGCTTCTTTTATTTTTAGTTCCAGTTTTAATTTGCATCATTTCTACGAATTATTCAATAAAAAATTTATTTTTAAATAAAATATTTTACATAGCTTTTTTTATAATTTTTGTTAAAACATTTTTTTATGATTTAAAACTTTTATTATATCCACACAGAATTGAAATAAAGAAGGCAATTTCAACTCTGAAAAGGGAAAATGTTAAATATGTTTATGTTTCAGGAAGTTTAGTGATGCCCTTTAAAATTTATGAAAAAAATATAAAAGTTATTGAAAAGAACCAAATTTTTAATTATTTAAAAAATAATGACAGATTTTGGCTTATTCTTGATAAAAGGGAAATTCGAGAATTTAAAGAAAAAAATTTCTTTTTTGTAGATACTTTTAAATATTTTAATGTTTATATATGTAAAATAAAATATGTTTTGTAAATATTGTTATATCTATTGAAAATATTGAAAAAAAGATAAATAGATGGTATAAATAAATATAAAAAGATAATTGTATTATTTTGCAAGTAGTGTTGTAATAGAATTTGTTAATTTAATTTTCAAATAAAACTTAGGGGTGAGTTATGAATACAGTTATAAAAGTTAGAAATCTTCATAAAATTTATAAAAGACCAATTAAAGAAAAAGGGCTTAAAGGAGCTCTGAAAGAATTTTTTAAAAGAAAATATGAAGAAGTTTATGCATTAAAAGGAATTAGTTTTGAAGTTTATAAAGGAGAGATTCTTGGTTTTGTTGGTCCAAATGGTGCAGGTAAAACAACATGTATGAAGATTCTATCAGGTGTTCTTTATAAAACAGAGGGTTATGTGAGTGTTCTTGGTTTTGATCCATTTAAAAGGGAAAAAGAGTTTTTAAAAAAGATAACATTTGTTATGGGGCTTGAGGGATTTTTAGAGGAGATAGTATGGGATATCTCAGCAAGAGATGGTCTTGATTTTATAAAAGATTTATATGAAGTTGATGATAAGATATTTAAGAATAATTTGAATGAAATGGTGGAAATACTTGATGTTAAAGATATTCTTGATGTTCCTTTAAGAAGACTTTCAAAGGGTCAGAAAATGAGGCTTGAACTTATTGCAAGTTTAATTTATAATCCAGAGGTTTTATTTTTAGATGAGCCAACACTCGGGCTTGATATTGTTTCACAGAAAAATATAAGGGAATTCATAAAATATTATGTTGAAAAGAATAAAGCAACATGTATTCTAACAAGTCATTATATGAAGGATGTTGAGGAATTATCTGATAGACTTATAATTATAAACAAGGGTGAAATAATTTATGAGGGAAAAGTAAAGGGTGCAATTGAAAAA
>JBDRZL010000005.1 GCA_039803925.1 candidate division WOR-3 bacterium
TGGATAATTGAAGTTTACAATCTCTATTACATAATTTATGATTTTTATGAATTTGCAAAATATCCAGAAAAAATTTATAAAGGTATTTTCAGAAAAATTTTTATCACAATAATTCCTGTTATAATTCTTTCCAACTATCCAGTAAAATTTTTATTAAAAGAGAGAAATTTCTTTTTCCTTTTTTATCAAATCCTCATTCTTTTGATATTTTACTTAATTTTTAAATTTATGTGGATAAGGGGGCTAAAAAGATATGAAGGCGCAACTATATAATAAAAAAGTCATTGCATTTTTAATTTTTCTTTTTCCTTATCTTTTTGGCGGATATTTTCACTTAAATGAATATTTTCCTTTAATTCACGAAGTTTTTGAATTTAATGATAAATTATATTTTCTTGTTATAGATAAAAATGGTATTTATATATTTGAAAAATTTGAAAATAAAGTTTCTACTTATTGTTTTAAAAAAGAAGAGGCAGGAAAAGAAATTGTTTCATACCGCCTTCCAGAGGCAGAAGTAAATATTGATTCTCTCAAAAAATTGGTTGAAATTAAAAATGTTTTCAGTGGAGGATACAGCCTTTATTTCAATCTTGAAAAAAAATGTTTTGAAAATATTTCAAAAAGCAAGTTTAAATCGGAAAAAAGAAAAAAAGAATATGAATTTATAATAAAAGATACATTAAAAATAAAATTAGAAAAAGGGCGAAAAAACGGAGAAAGGGAAGATACATTTATAATCTTTACTCCTTCAAAAAAGGAAAAATTTCCTTTACCACCCTTAAGCCTTTTTTCTTTTAAAAGATTAGTACCTGAGCATTTAAAATTTCATCTTAAATATGAAAGTGAAAGAAAATTTGGAAGATACAGTGTGTTCTTGTATGAGGCGAAAGATCTTTATCTTATCGGTAATAAAATATGGTTTCTTATAGACTTTTATACTGGTGAAGGTTATGAAGGAGCCGGGGGTATTGGCTATTTTGATTATAAAAGAAAAAAAATAGGTATAGCGAGGATTCCAGAACTTAATGATTATGGTATCTTTACTTCCTTTATCACAGATAAAAATATATGGATAGTTCCTATCATTCATTATGAATATCATGATAAATTTGCCGATTATCTTATTGAATTCAACACTACTACTTATAGATACAGAGTATATACTCCTGAAAACAGCCTGTTTAAAAGTTTTGAGATTGTTAAAATTTCAAAAATAAACAAAGATTTAATTTGTTTTTTCACTGGTACAGAAGTTATATTGTTAAATTTAAAAACTTATGAATGGGAAAAATACTCACTTTATTTAAAAGTTAAAACTGATTCAACACCTTTATTTTATATAAAAAGTGATTCCGTGCAAGAAAGGTCTCCATTAATTATAAAATACGCTAAAAAAGGAGAAGAGTTTTTTCCTCTTGATTTTATGTGGAATAAAAGAGCCGAAATAAAAGTCCCTTTTAAAATATGTGGAAAATGTGAAGTTTCGAGAGAATATATAAAGGACGAAAAAAACAAGAAAAAAGCCCTGATGGAATTATTTTCTGTAGATTATTATTATATTAAGACTAAAGATAAAAATATTTTATATTTTCATTTTTCACCTTTTGAAATTTCCAAAGAAATAATAAAAGATTCTGTATATGAAATTTGTGTATATGGTGCTTATATAAAAGTAGATGATACAGAACTTTCTCTTAAGACCACGGGTAAAATAAAAATTCCGCCTCCTCCATGGAAAATATTCTCTCAAAATCCAGTTTTCTCAATGGAAGAAGAAGTGGAAATAATGAAAAGGGAGGCAGAGGAGAGCCAGAAATTTCTTTATCCTGAATAAATCTATTTATTGCATAATGTGAAATTCTGATAAAATTATAGTCCAAAATTTTTAATTATTTCGGCAAGTTCAGGGTTTTTCTTTGAATATTCCTTTAAAATTTTTAAAATTATTTCTTCTCTTTCCTTTATTTCTTTATTTATTTTTAAATAAGGCTGTAATGCAGTTCTTCTATCCCATATTGCAAATCCTATTGTAACTGCAACAATCCCTGCAAAAGCAGCAACAATCCCAATAAAAATATGAATAATTTGATCAAATCTTCTTTCAATTTGTTCAAATCTTTTTTCAATCTGCTCAAATCTTTTATCAATTTGTTCAAATCTTTTTTCAGTATATTCCTTAAATTCTTTTAAAGATGTTTCAATTCTTATTAATCTATCTCTATCTTCAAGTGTAAAGGGGACTTCTTTTTGAGCAAAGAGTCTGCTATTTAAAAAAACTAAAACAAAAATTAAAATTATTTTTTTCATATTTAAATTGTAAAGTTTTTGTAATTAAAATTCAATTAATTGTAGAATACCATAACATTTTAGGCTGATAAGGATTATTAATATATTTTTTTAAAAAATAAAAGAAGGGGAGAAAATTATTTAAAGATTTATGGGGTTTACATTGAATTTTTCTGGCTCAATAAGATTATAAGGAGTGCCTCCTACAAAATGTTCTTGTATAGTCCTCTTTAAATCTTTCAACATAAGCATTTTCTCATAAAATCTTTTGCATTTCACCTCTCAAAGATTTGTAAGCATAAGCAAAACCAAAATTCGTCTTTAAAAGAGCTGCACAGAAAATATACCTTTACTTTACCCGTTTTTGCATAAAAAGATATTTATGCTTTTGGATTTGGTATTTTAATAGTTGATGCAGAAAGGGATTTTATTTTTCTTTCCCCAAAAAATTTATCAAGAAGCACTTTCAAAGTATCCTGCCCCATTCTGGGACACTTTCCACCTTTTCCTTTTTATAAATTCAACTATTTCAGGATAAAAAGTCTTTGTCTTCTCCTTATAGGTGCTCTTGATTTAGGAATAAGGGATTCTATTTTACCTTTGCGATTCCCTAAATTTCTTTTTCCATAAATATACAGCAATTCTTCTTAATTCCAAAAGCATCCTTTGTTGCCTTGTCGCCATATTTTTCAAAAAATTTGATGATTTCCCTCACTTTTTCCTCTCTATCATTATTTTTTAAACTTTTTTTCTTTTTCATATTTTAGTCTTTAAGTATTTTTAATCTACTTTTCAAATTATCTATTATCTCTTTAAAATTTTTCAGAGAATGTTTTATAAAAAGTAAAGAGTATTGAGAATGTTATGTTAGAATTTTTTTAAAACCTCAATTATGTAATCTACCTCTTCATCTTTTAAACAAGGGTAAAGGGGCAAAGTAACTTCCCTTTTTGATAAATTTTCTGTTACTGAAAGATTTATTCTTCCATATCTTTCACTTATATAAGAAAAAAGATGAACTGGTGGATAGTGATGGGAACACTGAATTTCCTTTTCTTTTAAATATTTTATAAGTTCCTTCCTTTCTTTTTTATCTCTTGTAAAAATAGGATTTATATGATAGGAAGAAGGTTCATTTTTATCATAGGGAAATGTAAATTTACCCTCAATTTCTTCTCTTATTTTAAAATAAATTCTTTTTCTTTTTTCCTGCCTTTCTTTTAGTCTTTTAAATAAAATATTCCCGAGAGCACCCTGAAGTTCAGTTGGTCTAAAATTAAATCCAGGAAAACTTATATCATAATCAGATACAAGATCTTCCTTTTCTACAGATAAATCTTTTATACCATGATTTCTCAATAATTTTATTCTTTCATATAACCTTTCATCATCTGTTAAAACCATACCACCCTCACCTAAATGAAGATTCTTATTACCGTAAAAACTATAAACTCCTGCTATACCAAATGTTCCAGCATATCTATTTTCTCTCTCGGCTGGGAAAGCATGGGCTGCATCCTCAATAAGATAAATTTTATTTTCCTTACAAAATTCTATATATTCTTTCATATCAACAATAAATCCTGCATAGTGCATAAAAACAAGTGCTTTTGTTCTTTTTGATAATTTTTTTTCAGCATCCTTTAAATCTATTACAGGATACTTTTCTGATATGACATCAACAAAAACTGGTGTTGCACCAAGATGAATTAAAGGTTCGACTGTTGCTGTGAAAGTAAAAGAGGGGACGAGAACTTCATCATATTTACCTATTTCAAGTGCTTTATAAACAAGATGAAGACCTGTAGTAGCTGAAGAAACAAAAATAGCTTTACTTTTAGTTAAATCTGCAATATTTTTTTCAAATTTTAAACATTCCTCTCCGAAGGATAATTGCCCTTTTTCAAGAACATTAAGTAAATAAGTTTTTTCTTCCTCCATTAACTTTATTTTAAAGTAGGGAATTTTCATATTTTAAAATAATTTTCAATAAATTTTATTTCCTCAAATTTATCCTTTATTTTACCTTCTATTTTATTTATTTTTATTTCTTTTAGAATTTTACCGATTTTTTCACCTTTAAATCCCATTTTAATTAAAAAATCACCGTTAACAAAAATTCTTAAATTACAAAAGTTTTTTATAATACTTTTAATTTTATAATAAGGAAAATCTGATTTTAAAAGAGAAATGAATAAACTTTTATCCTTCATTTCATAACACTTTTCTTTTTTTTGATTTTTAAAAGAATTTAAAAGTTCTCTCTTTTCATTTTTTTCAAGAAATAAATCTATTTTTTTTATATAATTTTCATTTTTTAGAATTATTGCGAGAATATAGATCCAGTCTTTTTTTGAAAAATTTTTTAAATTTTTATCAAAAAGTTCAAGAAATTTTAATATTTTATTTTCTTCTTCCAGATTTTCTTCAAAATAACTTTTTAAAAGGTTAAATTTTAAAAGTTCTTCAATGATTTTTTTTCTTTCTTTCAATATGCTTATTTCTCTTATTTCTTTTTTTATTCTTGGAAAACTTACATTTTTAATAAATTTTTTAGCCATTTCAAATTCTTTTTCAGTTATTTCTAAATCAAAATTAAGTTTTACTTTATACTTTATTGCTCTTATTGCTCTTGTAGGATCTTCACGGAAACTTTCATTTTTTAAAATTTTTATTTTTTTATTTTTAATATCATTAATTCCATTATAAACATCAATTATTTTCATTTCAGGGTAAATTAAAAGGGCAACTGCATTAATAGTGAAATCCCTTCTCTTTAAATCTTCTTCAATACTTTCAGCTTTTTCAATTTGGGGCAAACTTCCTTCCTTTAAATAACTTTCCTTTCTTGCCATTGCAAAATCAAACTCAAAATTATCAAATTCAAATTCATAGGTTTTAAAGGGATAACTTTTATAAGATTTTTTCCATTTTTTTGAGAGTTCTTCAACAAAATCCTTGGGGTCTGATAGTAAAACAAAATCAAAATCTCTTATTTCCTCTTTACCTAAAATTAAATCTCTAACTGCACCACCAACGAGGAAGATTTCCTTTTTCAATTTTTTTGCTATTTCATAAATGTTTTTTATATATTTATTCCTATGTAATTTTTGAAAATCTACCATTTTTAAAATTACCTCTCGGATGATACTTTTCAATTACTTCATGTAAATGTGCTCTTGTTACATGGGTATAAATCTGTGTAGTTGAGATTGAAGAATGTCCCAAAATTATCTTTAAAGTTTTTAAATCACAACCATTTAAAAGCATATGGGTAGCAAAAGTGTGTCTCAATATATGGGGATGTAGTTTTTTAATCCCTACTTTTATTGAATATTTTTTTAATATTTTCCAAAATCCAACTCTTGTTAATTTTGTTCCATTTTTGTTTAAAAACAAAAAATCAGAGTTTTTATTTTTTAAAATTTTATTTCTTTCTTTTTCTATGTATTCTTTTAGGTAAAAAAGACATATTTTATTTACAGGAATTATTCTCTCCTTTTCACCTTTTCCTTTAACTCTTATTACTTCTTCTTCAAAGTTTATATCACTTCTTTTTAAATTTAAAGCCTCACTCACCCTCATTCCTGTACCGTATAAAAGTTCTATTAAAGCTTTATCTCTTAATCCATAAGGTTTTTCAATATCGATTGAGCTAGTTAGGGCTTCAAATTCCTCATAGGTTAAAAAATAGGGTAATCTTAGAGATTTTTTGGGAAGTTCTATTAATAGTGTCGGATCCTTTTTAAAATTTTCCCTTTCTGATAAAAATTTAAAAAAACTTCTTAAAGTAGATAAAATTCTTAAAATTGAACTTTCTGAATAGTTTTCTTTTTTTAATTCAGCAATAAAAAGTGTTATATCAAGGTTATCAATTTCAAATAAATCAATTTCATTTTTATTTATAAATATAAAAAATTTTTCAAGGTCATCTTCATAACTTTCCTTTGTATTTATTGAATAACCTCTTTCAAGTAGAATATATTCAATAAATTTATTTTTTAAATCAAAAAGATTCAAGTTCTAAAGGTAGGGAAAATTTAATATTTTCTTCTATTCCCCTTATTTCAATAACCTCTTCAGCACCATATTTTTTTAATTCCTCAATAATTTCCTGAACAAGACTCTCTGGTGTTGAAGCACCTGAGGTTATGCCAAGTGATTTTATATTTTCAATTTCTTTCAAGGGAATTTCACTTTTATCATTTATAAGGTATGCCTTTGCTCCATATTTTTCTGCTATTTCCTTTAATCTATTTGAATTTGAGCTTTTTTGCGATCCTATAACAAGAAATATATCGGTAAAAGGAGCTAATCTCTTTACCATGTCCTGTCTGTTTTGGGTTGCGTAGCATATATCATCTGCTTTTGGTTTAACTATATTTTTAAATCTTTTCTGAATTTCCGTAATTAAATCCTTCGTATCATCAACTGAAAGAGTTGTTTGTGTTAATATTGCTATTTTTTCAAATTTTTTTCCATCAAGTTTATCTATGTCTTCTTTTTTTTCAATAACAATTATTTTATCAGGTGCTTCACCCAGGGTTCCCTGAACTTCCACATGGTTTTTATGACCTATTAAAAGAATTAAATAATCATTTTTTGCATAATACTTTGCCTCAAGATGAACTTTTGTAACAAGCGGGCATGTAGCATCTATTACTTTTAATTTTTTTCTCTTTGCCTTTTCCCTGATTTCCGGGGAAACACCATGAGCTGAAAATATCAAAATACTTTCCTCTGGAATTTTTTCAATATCCTCAACAAATATTGCCCCTCTTTTTTCAAATTCCTTAACCACCTTCTCATTATGAACAATTGCATGCCTTACATAAATAGGGGGACCAAATTTTTTCAAAGCAAGGTCAAGTATTTCTATTGCTCTTTCAACACCTGCACAAAAGCCTCTTGGTTTCGCAAGATAAATTTTAAATCCCATAGGAATATTTTAACCTTAAATTTTAATTATTTCAAAAAATATAATCATTTAAAAGATTATACTTCTTACCTAATTTTTCCTTTTATCCTCCTATTAGCAGATTTTTATCATAATTTCTATGATATATTTTTTATTGTTATAATAATACCCAGTAGAACTACAATTGCAAGCCAGAGAACCATAAGAATAATACTAAATTTCCCCCATTTTATTTCCTTTTCTGAGGAAGTGTAAACACCTTTAACTTTTCCTGCCTTAAAAGATATGTAAAGGATAAAGGAAATAATTACAAGACCCATAACAAAAGTAAGAAAGAATAAAAGGGTGCTTCCAATATCTAAATTCATCTTGTAGTTATAAATTGAATAACCGTACTGAGAAAGATAATTCATTCTCAAAATTTCCCTTGCATAACTCATAAGGAAAATTGTAATAAGTGATAAAAGTAAAATGATTTTGGGAAATGAATAAACTTTCTTTGAACTTACATATAGGAAATAAAAGAGAACAAGAGAAAAGATGATTCCCACGATAAGAAAGTGGTTAAAGAAAAATTTAAATTCAAAGGGAACTTCTAATAAAAACCATATTCCAATTAAAATCTGTATAATCAAAAATAATAGGGCAATTTTAGACCCAAATTTATAAGACCATTCAAGATAATTTTTTTCAAAATCCTCTCTGTTTTTAAAGTAATCCGAATAAAGCATTATGATAATTCCAGTCTGAATTAAAGAGGGTATTATAAAATGCAAAAATCTTGAAATTTGGAAATACTTTAAGTTAAGACCTGAGGTATTAACGGGTAAAAGTGATGTATAAAGGGACATCCATTTATCAGGTAATAGGGATAAATAGATGACTGAATGAATTATAAAACCAGAGAAAAAAAAGAGTAAAAGAGCTAAAAGAACAAAAAATTTAAAAATACCTTCCTTTTTTTCCTTATTGTAATATCCGATATATACTGAAGTGTAAGCAATCATCATTGAAAATATGAATAGTGTCACATAAAATCCAAGAAGAGTACTTGCTGTATAAAAGAAAGCATCGTATATTACCTGAACAAAAAGGAGGGGTGCTATACCAAAAAGTATGGCAAGTGAAATAGAGATTGGTGTCATTTTAATTAAAGAGGATGATAGTCTTTTGCTGAATTCATCTCTTTTAAAGGATAAATACAGAGAAATCAAAAGTGTTCCGATTGCTAAATTAACAAAAAATATATGAAGAGTAAAGGTTAAAACCATAAGGAATTGAAATACAACTGGGAAAAAGGGTACTCCCATTTGGTCCTGTAAAATTTTAATTGTATTTTTAACTTCCATTTTTTACCTCCCTTTTAAAGATATTAAATATTCAGCTAAAGCTCTTTTTTCTATTTCATTACCAAAAAATGGGGGCATATATTTATAATTTTCACCCATTAAATCAAGAAATTCCATAATACTTTCAACATCTTCAAAACCTATTCTCTCTATCATTCCTTTTAAAGGTCTTACTCCTTTTTTTTCTAAGGAATGGCATGGAGAACATTCAATAAGTGCTATTAATTTACCTGTTTTTACAATATTTTTTTCATTAATATTTTTCATTTCTGGAGGTGTAAAGGGATAGATTTCAAGAATTCCCTTCCCATTTAATTTTGATACATCACTTTCAACTCCTTTTACTTTATGGTCAAAACCTATAATACAGTTTGAATACATAAATCCTGGAATTATGTAGGGCTTTCTCAATATTTCCCTTATCCTTTCACCTGCAAATATACCTCCAAATAAAATTATTATCATTAAAAGAGAAGGCAGGAATTTTGATAGAAGTGTAGTAAAGGTGTTTAAAACAAAATATAAAAATAAAATAATTAAAGGTATGATAAATCCCATTTTAAGACCCTTTGTAACAAGAAGGGGATATATTTCTTTTGAGTAGGATGGTAAAGATTTTAAATATAAATATAAAAAAGGAATGGAAATAAGTATACTTAAAATACCGAGTAATGAAGCTTTTTTAATTACTTCATTTTTAACATTTTCATTTTTTACAAAATTAGTTATAAATATTGCGTAAAGTGCTGTTATGGAAAACATTAATACAGTTCTTAATAAAAAGTGAGGAAAGTAGTTGGGATTGAAAAATCCGTAAAAGAAGTTTCCATTTAAGTTCCATTTACCTGTTGAAATCATAAAGGAGAGAATACCCACAATTATAGCCATAGTTGTCCAGGACCCGATTGCAAAGATAAGCCCTATTATAAGATGAGTTTTCTTATCAACTTTTCCAAAAGTATAGTAATAGACAAATATTCCAAGAACTTCAATTATAAAAAATACCCATTCGGTAGCCCAACCCCAAACATAATTGTGAATTATTCCTGAAATTCCTCTTGGAGATGCAACCATTGTAGCAAACCATATTCCAACACCTGAAAGAGAACCAAAAATATAAGCAAAAACAATTAGTAAAAGGGCAAATTTTCTAACAAATTCAAGGAGTTCTTCCCTGTTTTCCCTATAAGCCTTCCATTCCATATAAACATTAAACCACATAGCAGAAGTAGAAAGATGGGAAGGTAAAATATGAAAGGTAGCTAATATTGCTATAAGCCACCCAGAGGTTATCTGGGGTAAATAAAATATTGGATACATATTGACCCTCCTTATTCTAATTCATTTTACTGAATAATAGCACCTTTTTGGTATTATAACTTTTCCTTCCTTTTTCAGTTTTGATAAGATTTTTGAAACTTCCTTTTGGTCCATTCCTACTTTTTTTGCAATATCAGAAGGTCTCATTGGTTTTCCCTCTTTTTTTAGAATTTCTAAAATTTTTTCTTCCATATTTCCCTCCTTTTAAATAAAGGATTTGAACCTTAAACTGGACTAAATTAGTCCTCTTTTAATTATAAAATTTTTTTATATCTTTTTGCAAGTTTATAAAAATTTTCTTTTTTTAATTTTTTCTCAACATATTTTCTTATCTCAACCCATACGGGATGTACTGAGCATATGTTTGAAAGATTGCAGTACTTTTTTTCTACGGCGCAGATGTTCATTGCAAGAGATTTTTCAAAAATTAATATAATATCAAGGAGAGAAATTTCCTCTGGTTTCTTTGTTAAAGAATAACCTCCCTTTATACCTCTTATTGATTTCAATATTCTATTTTTTTTAAGTTTCTGGATTATCTTTGAAAGAAATTCTTTTGGAACAAGTGTTTTTTGTGATATTTCCTTTACACTATAAATTTTTTTATGATTCTGACTCATATAAAGAATTGTTCTTATCGCATAATCCGTTTCCCTTTTTATTCTCATGTTTGAATTTTTAATTATAAATCACTATAATTTTTTTATGAAAATATTTCTTTTTTTATTTTTCCTTTTAAGTTCAAATTATAAAAAAGATGAAGTAGTGGTAATATGTGAAGATGGTTTAAAAACTGAAGTTTTAAATCTGATTTCTGAAAAGGGTTTTAAAATTTCTTATGTGAGTAAATACCTTCCCTTTTTTGTTGTTAAATTTGATCCAGAAAAGGAAGATATTGAAAATGTAATAGAAAAATTGAAAAATTTAAAAGGTGTTAAAAGGGTAACAAAAAATGCCATCTTGAGACCTTTTTATATTCCTAATGACCCTTATTATCCTTATCAGTGGCACTTTAAAAAGATAGGAATGGAAACAGCCTGGAATTTTGGTTTTGGGAGTTCCTCAATTAAGGTTGCTGTGCTTGATGATGGATTTGCTTACAGAAATGGTCCTATTCCTCCCTATGAGCAAAATGAGGTTATTAGTTCTGATGGTTATTATCACATAGCACCTGATTTACAGGGAATAAATATTTTTGCTCTTTATGATTTTTACCATAATGACCCTTATCCTGACCCATCTTCACCTCATGGCACACATGTTTTGGGAACAATAGCACAGACTACTGATAACAATATAGGAGTTGCGGGGATTGCACCTTCTGTATCCATTATTCTTGCTCAGGTTTTAGGTCCTCAGGGTGGAAGTGCTTCACAGATTGCAGAGGGTATTTCCTTTGGTGTCCAGAATGGTGCAAAAATTATAAATATGAGTCTTGGAGGACCACCGGGAGATTCAACAGGAATGAGTGTTATACATCTTGCTTTAAAAAATGCTTACACTCAGGGTGTTTTATTAATAGCAGCTGCAGGCAATAGTTCTGTTTCAAAAATTTCTTATCCTGCTGGTTTTAAGGAATGTATTGCAGTGGGAGCAACAGATTACAGGGACTCCCTTTCCTATTATTCTCAATACGGTTTTGGTCTTGATATTGTAGCACCAGGAGGGGATTTAACTGTTGATAGAAATAATGATCTTTACGCAGATGGAATTTTACAGAATACATGTTACGAATCACAGGGAAAACCTCGTGTTGATTCCTTTGCTTACTTTTTCTTTCAAGGAACATCAATGGCTTCCCCTCATGTAGCTGGAATAGCAGCCCTTTGTCTTTCCCTTGACCAATATCTAACAAATCTTGATTTAAGGAGAATTTTGACCGGAACAGCAGTTGATCTTGGAAAAAAGGGTTATGATACAATTTATGGATTTGGAAGAATTTCTGCTGAAAAGGCAGTTTCCTTTTCTGCCCAAACTCAATACATTGTTTATCCAGGAGATGCTGATGCAAATGGAATTGTTAATGAAATGGATGTCTTACCTCTTGGAATTTACTTTGGTTTAACAGGACCTGCAAGGAACCTTGGGGATAATTTTTCCCCACAGCCTGCACAGAAATGGATTCCAAGAATGGCTACTTTTGCCGATTGTAACGGTGATGGAGTAATAAATGAACAGGATGTTTTAACAATTGGTAAAAATTTTGGTCTAACTCATCCTTTAAATTATTTTGTAAATTCCTTTTCAACTTTTATTCCAGAAATTGAAGAAAAAAGTGATTTCTTTTATTTACTTTACAGAGCAAGTAATAATAAAGAAATAAAAAAATTTTTATCTCAACTTTTGAATATTACTTATGAAGAGTCAGATGGTAAAATAGTTATTTTTGAAAGGAAAATTGAAGCCGATTTAAAGAAAATAAAAATTTTTGATATTTCAGGAAGAAAAATAAATTATAATAATTTTATTCCTTACAATTATAAAGGTATTTTCTTTATTTTATATAATAAAAAAGATAAAATTGATAAGGAAAAAAGGGTGATTGTAAAATGAAAAAGTATATTATAATTTTCTCTTTTTTATTTTTCTTATTCTGTAAGAAGGGAGAGCCAGAAGTTATAGTAAAAGTTATAAATTTAAAACCATTTTTTCTTGAGCTTTCCCTTGAAATCAAAAATTTTGATTATGTTGATTCTGTAATTATAGTGAGATTCCAGGAACCTTATTCACCCTTGAAATTTTCTCATAGAGGTTTAATAAATAGTTTTAAAGATACTCTTTTAAACCCTGATTTTGCCTATAAATATTTGATAAAAGTAAAAGGTTCAAATGTAAAGGAAACAAGTTTAAATGTAAAAACTCCTGTGCCTTCTGATTATATTTTAGTTCCTGAACCCATCTATCTTGAAACTGATAAAAGTTTTAATCTTTCTCTAAAAATTTATAACTGCAATAAAATTTTTGGTATTTCAGGGAGAATTCTTTTTGAGAATTCCTTTTTAAAAGTGGATAGTTTAAAGAAGGGCTCAATATGGAGTCAGGATGATTTATTTTTCAGCACTGTGAAACAAGATACTATATTTTTTGCTGTTACAAAAAAGAGGGGTGCTCTTTACTTTTCAGGTTCAGGAAAAGTTTTGAATGTTTATTTCTCAAAAAATAATACGGGGGTGTCAGATATAATTCCCTTAAAGATAGTTCTTACTGATTCTGATGGCAATTATCTTCCCTTACCAAAAATAAAAAGGGGTAAAATAATAATTAAATAAAAGTTAAGAAAGTAAATTGTAATAAATTTCCTCATATTTTTTAAAAATATTTTCAAAATATACTTTTTTTATTTTTTCTTTTATATTTTTTTCCATTTCTTTTATTTTTTCTTTATTTTTTATTGCCTTTAAAATTTTCTCTTTTATTTCATGAGTATTGAAAGGATTCTTTATTATAAAACCTTCTTTTTCATTTTCAATTATTTCAGCGCTTCCGCAAAATTTTTTATCAGAAACAATACAGGGTGTAAGACTTTTCATGGCTTCAAACACTACTATGGGACAGGGATCATAAAGGCTCGGGAAGATAAAAAAATCTGATGCTCTATAATAAAATGAGATATTTTTTTTAAATCCTAAGAATTTTATTTTATTTTCCAAGTTTAATTTTTTTACCAGATAAGGATAAGGGGAATTTTTTTCATTTCCAATTATTAAAAGAAAAGCTTCATCATTTAAATCTCTAAAGGCTTTAATTAAAAATTCCACCCCCTTTCTGTTTGTTTTTATATCACCTGTAAATAGGAAAATTGTTTTATTTTTCAAAGAGGGGTATTCTTTTAAAAGTTCTTCTTTTTCTTTTTCTGATTTAAAGGGAAATTCAGATGGATTAATGCCATTATAAATTATTTCAATTTTTGAAGGATTAACTTTTGCGAAATTGATAAGTTCTTTTTTTATTTTTTCAGAAACAGCTATTATTATTTTTGATTTCTTGTAAATAATTTTTTCAAGAAAAGAAAAAAAAACATAATTGAAAGAGTCATAAATTTTTCTTATCAAAGGAACTTTAAAAAATTTTAAATATCTTTTGTAAACAGAATGAACAAATTGACAGGTATTTATGTGATGATAAGTAAAAATATTTGGACCTGAAACATGAATCAGATCAAATTTTTTTCTATTTCTTAAAACAAAGATTGTTGAAAAAATAAGAAATATTAATGATTTTAAAAAAATTGGTCTTTCAACAATTCTTTTAATTCTGTGAAATTCTGCTTTTTTTTCTATGATTTCAGGATCTGCACCGAAACCAAGAAGATGAACCTCATTTCCTTTTTCTAAAAAGTGTAATGCTAAATTGTAAATAAACTTAATTTCACCATTAGAATAGTTATTAAATTCATGGGATATAAATAGAATTTTTAATTTTTTTTTGAAATTAAAACTCAAGTCCTCCTTCTCTTGCTCCATCAGCAAGTGCTTTTACTCTTCCATGGTATTTGTAACCGGCTCTATCAAAAACAACTTTTGTAATAGAAAGTTTTTTTGCCTTTTCTGCAATTAATTTACCTACTAAAAAAGCTTTTTTAACTTTACCCTTAATGTTTTTAATTTCATCTCTTATTTCAGGTGAAAGGTCAGAGGCTCCTGTTAATACTTTTGAGGGTCCAAAAGGTGGATCAATTATAATCTGTGCATATATATGTTTTCTTGATTTATAAACACATAATCTTGGTCTTTCAGGTGTCCCAATTACTTTTTTTCTAACTCTTTTATGTCTTCTTTTTCGTCTTAATATTTTTTCTTTTACATCCATTATTTTGCCGCTCCTGCTTTTCCGGGTTTGAGCCTTATTACTTCATCTAAATATCTTATACCTTTACCTTTATAAGGATCCGGTTCCCTTATTCTTCTGATTTCTGCAGCTACCTGTCCCACTTTCTGCTTATCAATTCCTTCAATTCTTATTTTTATATTTTGTCCTTCTCTTTTTACTTCTGCTTTGATTCCCTCAGGAATTATATATTTCTTGGGTTCAGCATAACCAACATCAAGTATGAGTTCCTTTCCTTTTAAATCTGCCTTATAACCAGCACCCACGACAAGAAGTTCCTTAACGTATCCTTCTGTAACACCTTTAATCATGTTATTTATCAGTGACCTTGTTGTTCCGTGCATTGCCTTAGCAATTTTTTCATCCTTTTTTCTTTTTACCCTGATCTCTCCATCCTTTATCTCCACTTCAACACTTTCGTGTATAACTTGCTTAAGTTCTCCTTTAGGACCTTTTACTTTTAATATATTACCGGTTAAATTAACCTCAACACCTTTCGGTATTAAAATCGGTTTTTTCCCTATTTTACTCATTTTACCATACCTCACATAAAAGTTCACCACCAATTTTTAATCTTCTTGCTTCTCTGTCTGTCATTATTCCTTTTGAAGTGGACAAAATTGCAATGCCCATTCCATTATTAACCCAGGGAATATTGTCCTTTTTTACATAAATTCTCCTTCCAGGTTTTGAAACTCTTTTGACATCAGTAATTAATGGATTACCCTCTTCATCGTATTTCAATTGTATTATTAATTCTTTTTTAACACCTTCACCCTTAATTTCATAATCATTAATAAATCCTTCCCTTTTCATTAATTCCGCTACCCTTTCAAGTAATTTTGAATAACTCACTCTAACTTTATCTTTTTTTCTCATTAGTGCATTTTTAATTCTTATAAGCATATCAGAAATGCTATCATTAACCATTTTACCAGCTTGCCTTTTTTACACCGGGAATTAAACCCTGAACTGCTAATTCTCTGAAGCATATTCTGCAAATACCGAATTTCCGCAGGTATCCTCTTGGTCTTCCACAAATTTTGCATCTGTTTCTGTACCTTACTTTAAATTTTGGTTCATACATAAGCCATCGCATAACTTTAGCCTTTCTTGCCACTTTTTACCTCCTTTTTTCTTTCAAAAGGAAATCCCAGTTCCTCCAAAAGCCTTAATGCCTCATAGTCAGTTTTTGCTGTTGTTACTATTGCAATATCCATACCGAAATTTACTTTTACCTTATCTATATCTACCTCTGGGAAAACTATATATTCCTCAAGCCCAAAATTGTAGTTTCCTCTTCCATCAAATGAATTTCTTTTTAAACCTCTAAAATCTCTTACCCTGGGTAAGGCAAATGTTATTGTTCTGTCAATGAATTCATAAGCCCTTTTTCCTCTTAATGTTACCTTAACTCCTATGGGCATTCCTTTTCTCAACTTATAGGTTGCAACGTGTTTTTTGGCTCTTCTTATACTCGGCCATTGTCCTGTAATATTAGCAACTTCCTTCTGAATTATCTCTATTAATTTTGGGTCATTTACTGCTTCACCATATCCTACATTAACAACTACTTTTTCAATTCTGGGAACTTCAAAGGGATTTTTATATTTGAATTCCTTCATTAGCTTTGGAACCACATTTTTTTTATAATGTTCAAGTAATCTTGCCATTTTCACATCTTATCAATTGTTTCATTACATTTTTTACAGTATCTCACTTTTTTTTCTCCTTCAAACCTAAATCCCACTCTTGTTTTTTTTCCACAATTGGGGCATAAAAGTGAGACATTTGATATATGAATGGGTGCAGGCATTTCAACTATACCATGGGGCCTATCAGCACTTATAAACCTTCTATGCCTTTTTACTATATTTACACCCTCCACTATTACTCTTTCTTTTTCCGGTAAAACCTTAATAACTTTACCAATTTTCCCTCTATCGTCTCCAGATATAACCATAACTTGGTCGCCCTTTTTGATCTTCCTTGCCATTTACCATACCTCCGGAGCAAGAGAAACAATTTTCATAAATCTCTTTTCCCTTAGTTCTCTTGCTACTGGACCAAAGACTCTTGTTCCCTTTGGCTCCCCACTCGGATCAATAATAACTGCTGCATTATCATCAAATCTTATTGTTGAACCATCTTTTCTGTTTATTTCTTTTTTTGTTCTAACAATTACAACCCAAACCTTTTCACCTTCCTTTATCTGTGAGCCTGTACCTATTTTTTTGACAGTTGCTCTGCATATATCTCCTACAGTGCCATATTTTCTTGAACTCCCGCCAAGAACTCTAATTACCATTACTTCAAGAGCACCTGTATTGTCAGCAACTTTAAGTCTTGATTGCTGCTGTATCATTTTTCTCCTCCTTCTTCCTCAAATCCTGGTGCCCTTTCAATTATTTCAACAACTCTCCATCTTTTCAATTTTGAAAGCGGTCTTGTTTCCATAATTCTTACCTTATCTCCTATTTTACATTCATTTTTTTCATCATGAGCATAGAATTTTTTCCTTTTCTTTATTTCTTTTTTATACAAGGGATGCCTCACCCGTCTTTCTACAAGCACAACGACGGTTTTATCCATTTTATCAGAAACAACTATACCGGTAAATTCCTTCCTTTTTCCTTTCATGGTTGTTTTAAAAGTTAAATTATAAGAGTTTATTTTTTAAAATTCAAGTATAAAATTATAACAAAATTTTTTTCAAAAATCAAATTTCTATAATAACTGAGTAATGGGAAAAGGTAAAAATTACCATTATTCTATAATTTTATGGTAGTG
The DNA here is from genome assembly GCA_039803925.1 of candidate division WOR-3 bacterium. Classification (NCBI taxonomy): domain Bacteria; kingdom Pseudomonadati; phylum Caldifarciminota; species Caldifarciminota bacterium. The sequence continues at coordinate 17,494 of JBDRZL010000005.1, forward strand.
CGCAAAAATTCACTTATTGAGCCAAAAAAAATCAATATTTTTATGGTATTCTACATAACCTTGACTTTTGTAAAATTTTTTTTTAAAATTGTAGCTTGAAAATTTTTAATTTAAAATAATAAAATATTAAAATGAAAACGATGAAAACGATCAGATGGGCTTTAATTTTGATTTTCAGTGGGGGATGCTTCTATTATTCCCCAGAGTCGGATCCTTATAAAATAGAAGTTCCTATTGAAGAAACTATGACTAAACCTGAGCTTCAAAAGGTTTCACTTATGTTGGAGGTAATGGATGCAAAAACCATGCAAAATATTCCGGATGTTAAACTGGTTATACTTGGTACCCCTTTACCACCTTATACTCTTGAAAAGGGAAAGAAAGAATTAATAATTCCTCCTGGAAGATACAGATTTAAATTTTCTGCTAAAAATTATAAAGAGGTAATTAAAGAAATTAATGTTTTTCAAAATACATCACTTACCTTTTATCTTGAAAAAGAAGAGGTGGAAAAATGATTTTAAAACTGTTTATTGTTTCATATCTCGTATTATTTGAGGGATATTCAAAACTTTTTAAGTTTGTGAGACCCGTTAAAAGTGTTGCTATCGGCAATCCTGATATTTTGGGAATGAGACTCCTTTCTGACCGTGAGGTTTTACTGAATGCTCTGAAGGAAGGTGTAACAAATATGATTATTTTTACAGATAGAGGAACTCAGGAAATAGAATGTGTAATTAAAAAAAGAGATCCCCTCCAATTTTATAAACCTAAAACTTTGAGGACTGATGTTTGGGTTCTTGAAGTGGAAAGAAATGTTAATTCAGATTATGGATGGGACTGGCTAAAGCAACTCGGATTTTCAGAATATAAAATTCCAGAAACTTTTCCTCTTGATATTGGACCCATAAAGAGAACAACTAATTTATCAAGTACACTTAATTTTCTTGAGGAAAAGGGTATATTGAAAATTTTATCAAATCCATCCCTTGTGGTTCTTGAAGACAAAACCTCAGAATTTCTGAGTGGAGGAGAGATACCTGTGGTTATAGCACAGGCACTTGGAACTGCTACTATTGAATGGAAAGAATACGGTGTAAAACTTAAAATTTCAGGTAAACTTGATGATGAAGGTTATATAATATTAAATTTGGAACCAGAAATTTCTGATCTTGATTATGCAAATGCTGTTACTTTTCAAGGTTATGTTATACCTGCTATAAGAAAGAATAATGCAAAAGTTGAAGTTAAACTCTTACCAGGTGAGAGTATTCTGATAGGGGGGTTAAAAAGGAAAAATGTTCAGGAATTTAGAAGTTATTTGCCAATCCTCGGTAAAATTCCTTTACTCGGGAAGCTACTATTTTCAAGGGTTACTCGTAATGATGTTATAAAGGATGTGGTTTTTATTGTCACGCCTTATGTATTACCCTATGAAAGAGGAGCAGCACAGATTCATATTTTTAAAGGGACAAAAACAAAGGAATTTTATATTCCTACAAAAATTATTGATGGTAATACCTATTTTGAACTTTCAGATTTATTTAAAAAAGAACTTGATATATGGTATAAATGGATAGAGGAAGGAAAGTTAGCTGAAATAAATTTTGGTAAAAGAAAATCTTTTCTTTCAGTTGAAAAGTCAACTCTTGAAATAGATGGGGTTGCTTTTCCGCTTCAGCCTGAGGTGAAAATTCTTGATAAGGTTTTATTTGTTCCCTTTTCCTTTTTTGAAACAATTGGTTTATCAGGTTTCTGGGACGCTTACACAAATGATTTCTATGTTCTTGAAACCTTGAAAGAAAAAGAGTAGTTATGAAGAAATATGCTTTGATAGGTGCAAAGGGAGGTGTAGGTGTATCTGTTTTATCATCACTTTTATCCTATGAAATCTCTCTGAAAAAAAAGAGTGTACTTTTAATTGAGGCAGAAAATCACGGGGATCTCCCCTACATTTTCGGATCAGATTCAAAGAAGAGTTTTAAAGAAGCCCTTGATAGTTTCAAAAAGGAGAAAAAGTTTAAAGGTGAATTTATATATGGCTATTCTTCTTATCCTTCAAAACTCCATATGATATTTTCTAAAACTGGTGAAATATGGGATAAAGAATATGATTTTATAGGTCCCTTATTAAAGAGAATTGAACCTGATTATGATTATGTGCTCTTTGATTGCGGGCACACCATTGATGAAAAAATTTTGAATATTCTTGATATTGTGGATCTTATTTTTGTTGTGATGAAGAATGATTTTCTATCACTTGCAAAGTCAAAGAATTTAAGGGAAATTTTCAGATTAAGGTATTATCCTCCCCAGAAGATAGAATATGTAATAAACTTCTTTAATGAAGATGGAATTTCCTTGGAAGAAATAGAAAAGATTTTGGAAAAAGAGATTCTCTTTCTTTTGCCAGAAGATGAATCAATTTTGAGTGTAACAGAGTTTGGTTTTGATACGGGAAAAGAAAAAATTTCTCAGGTTTTTAAAGAGAAAATTAAAGAGATATCAGCTTTTATTTTAGGTGAATTAAGAAGAGAAGATTTTATGGAAAAAAGAAAGGAGGTAAAAAGAGACTTTTTAAGTGGTATTTTTAGAAGAAGGAAAAAAGAGGATAGGGATGAAAAAAAAGTAGCAGAAGTAGTGACTGAATCAAAACCAGGTGAAAGTGTTTTGGTGGAAGAAGTTGTAGAAGAGGTTCCCTATGAAGTAAAAAAGTTAATCCATGGACATATTGTTAAAGAAATGACATTATCTGGTGAACTTACAGCAACAGTAGAAAGTGCTACATATAGAGAAGAAATTAGAAAAAAGGTGGAAAAGTTAATAGTAGAAAAATTAGATGAATTTAATATTCCTTTACCATCTCAGGAAGTTAGAAAAAAATTTGTGGAGGATATGATAAAAGAAATACTCGGACTTGGCCCACTTGAAGATCTTCTCGCTGATCCTGAGGTTACTGAAATTATGGTTAATGCTCCTAATAAGATTTACATAGAAAAAGGAGGAAAAATTTATCTGACTGATAGAAGCTTTTTCAATGAAACTCAACTGAGGATGGTGATAGAAAGAATTGTTGCACCAATTGGAAGAAGAGTTGATGAGGCTTCTCCTCTATGTGATGCAAGATTACCAGATGGTTCAAGAGTAAATATAACACTTCCCCCTGTTTCTATTGACAGTCCTACGATAACTATAAGAAAATTCAGGAAAGAACCTTTCACCTATCAGGATCTTGTTAATTTTGGTTCAATAGCAGATTTTATGGTTGATTTTTTAAAGGCTTGTGTCTATGTAAAGAAAAATATAGTTGTGGCAGGTGGAACTGGTTCAGGTAAAACAACCCTTTTAAATGTTTTATCTTCATTCATTCCTGAGGATGAAAGGATAGTTACAATTGAGGATACTGCTGAGCTAAGATTGCAGCAACCTCATATAGTAAGACTTGAAGCAAGACCACCCAACATAGAGGGAAGAGGAGAAATTACAATAAGAGATCTTGTTAGAAATGCTTTAAGAATGAGACCCGATAGGATAATAGTTGGTGAGTGTAGAGGGGGAGAAGCTCTTGATATGCTCCAGGCTATGAACACAGGTCATGAAGGCTCTCTTACAACGGTGCACGCTAACTCCCCTCGGGATACATTATACAGGCTTGAGACAATGGTTTTAATGGCTGGAACTGAGCTTCCTGTTTCAGCAATAAGAAATTACATAGCCTCAGCTATTGATTTTATAGTTTTTGTGGAAAGAATGAGAGATGGAAAAAGGAGGGTTACAAAAATATCAGAGATTACAGGAATTGAGGGAGATATAATAACAATGCAGGATATATTTATTTTTAAACAGAAGGGAGTCTCCGAAAAAGGTGAGATAATAGGTGAATTTATGGGGACTGGAATAAGACCAAAAGTTCACGAAGAGTTTGAAATTAAGGGTGTTAAAATTGATCAGAGTATATACTATAAAGGGAGGAAAGAGGAATCATGGTGACTTTAATTTTGATTATCCTTACAATTATAGGTGCTATTTATATTTTAATAATTTTTCTTGAAGAATTTTTTATCTATTATATAAGGAATATTCAGCAAAAACTGGATCCTGCTGATTTTCCTGTTAAAAATTTTATTTTACTCGAACTCAGACTTTTATTTGGTCTTTCCATTATTACATATCTCTTTCTAGGTAAAACTTTAGCAACTAAAATTTTTGTCATTCTTTTATTTACAGTTCTTATAATAATTTTCTTTCCTCAGTATGCTTATACGATAAGAAATAAATGGATAGAGAAATTTAATGACCAACTGGAGGAAGGGATGAGATTAATTGTGAGTGGATTGAGGGCTGGTCTTGGTTTTAATCACTGTTTGAGGATAGTGGTTCAGCAGATGCCTCCCCCAATGAAAACAGAATTTAAAAGGGTTCTTGATGAGGTCTCTCTTGGAGTACCTCTTGAAGAAGCTCTTCATCATCTGGAAGAAAGGATTCCTTCCAGAGAACTTAAAATATTTACAAGTGCGGTAATTTTGCAGAGGAAAACAGGTGGTTCTCTTGTGGATGTTCTTTCAGGTATAGCAGATACAATAAAGGCAAGAAGAAGATTGAAGAGAAGGATAGATACACTTACTGCTGAAGGAAGGTTATCAGCTATAGTCCTTACTCTTTTACCCCTTTTTTTGTTAATTTTATTAAGAATAACACAACCAGACCTTTTTGCCCCTATGCTTGAAGAACCGATAGGTATTCTAATGCTTTTTATTGCAGCCTTCCTTGATTTAATGGCAGCCCTTTGGATAAGAAAAATAATTACTATAGAAATATGATACTTTTAATTTTTATATTATCTTTTATTGCTTTTTATTACCTTGTTCTCGCTTTTATTCCTTCACCTGAAGAAGTGGCTTTATCTTCACGTCTCGAGAGATTAAGGAGAAGGAGGGTTAGAATTGAAATTGCCTCAAAAATTATTGCCTACCTGGCTCCCTTTGCTGAGATAATCGTTAAGATTTTAAAAAAATATTTACCAGAAGATTATTTAAATTCTCTTGAAAAGAAAATGGAAATGGCTGGAGAAAGAGGTAAATCAGTAGAAGCAGTTCTTATGGAAAAAGTAATAAGTGGTTTTGTATTTTACATTGTTTCAATTATAATAATGATACTTATTTTTAATGCACCTTTTTCTTTTAGTCTTATTATGGGATTTGTAGTTCTTTTTGCGGGATTTTTTTATAAGGATTTTAGTTTAAATCAGGAGATAAAAAGGAGACATTATTTAATACAAAAAGATTTGGGTGATGCATTGGACCAATTAAACACCGCAGTACAAGCAGGCCTGGGATTCAATGCAGCTTTCCAGTATGTGACAGAGGCTATGCACCCATGTCCACTGAGAGAAGAATTTGCCTTAATGCTCTCTGAGCTTAGATTGGGTAAAAAAAGGACTGATGCTTTGAGAGCCCTTGCTGATAGAACTCAACATCCGGATCTTACACTTGTTGCAATTACAATAGCCCATGGAGAAGAGCTTGGTGCCCCAATAACCCAGACATTAGCTTCTCTTGCTGATGAAGTTAGAAGGAAGAGATGGGATCAAGCAGAAGAAAGAGCTGCAAAAACCCCTGTTCTTATAGTAATACCCACTATACTTTTAATTTTACCTACCATATTTATTATAATTTTTGGCCCTTTTGTTTTATATTATCTATTCGGAGGAGGTATGTAAAATGAAAGGTTTTTTATTTTTTATAATACTCACAAATCAGAGCCCTGAGGAAAGGGCTGATCTTTACATAAAGCTTGCGGATTATAAAAATGCTGTAATGGAGTATTCTGATTTGATTTTTAAAAAACCTGAAGATAAAAAATTAAGAGAAAAACTCTTATTCAGTGCAAATAAATATATTGAAAAAAATTTCCTGAAAATGGATAAAGAAATTTTGGAAAAGGCTTTATCAAAGTATAGAAATGGAGAGCTTGATTCAGCTTTATATTTATCAAAAATTTTATACGATAAATTTTATTTTGAGCCAGAAGTAGTTACTTTTTATCAAAGATGCTTATGGACAGTTGATACTCTAAGAAAACTTTATTCCCTTTTAATAGATACTGAAAGGAAAAAAGATTATCAAGCAGCCCACAGGTATGCACTGGAGATTAAAAATATTTATCCCAGTTATCCTGAAATTGATGAAAAAATAAATTATTACTTTAGTAAAATACCGAAGGTTGAGGAAAAAAGACCCCTCGTAGTTGAAAGAAGGGAGGTAGTGAAAAAACCTGTTGAAAAACCTGTTGAAGCTGAAAAGGCTATTAAGGTGGAAGAAGATGTTCAGGCAAAAGTTCAGGAACTTTATAAAAGAGGTGTTACACTTTACAGTGAGGGAAAATTAGAAGAAGCAAGGGAAATTTTTAGAGAGATACTCAAAATTGATCCTCAAAATACAAAAGTAAGGAGAAATCTTGCAGTAATAGAAGAAAGATTAAGGGGGAGAAGATAATGGAAAGAAAAAACTTTATTATTACAGGGCTTTTTATATCTGTAATTTCTTTAGTAGTTTTATTATATTTCTTTGGAAGGTGGGTTTTAAATGAAACAAATAGATGGCTAACAAGTGATGCGGAAAATTTTTCCAATGCAGTTTTTAGTAGTCTTGTGGAAAGTATAAAAATTCCCTGGGAAACAGGAGATGAGATAAGTTTAAGTTACATTGTGTCTCGTATGAAAAGGGAAAATAGAGATATTGAAGAAATTTCAATAATTGATAGAGAAAATACTATAATTGCCCATACAAATACCGACTATATTTTGAGCAAATTTAAATTTCCTGATGAAGCTCCCTTTGATTTAAAAGGGGTTGGTTTTTCAATAAGGAATGATAAAGTATATATATTTAAGCCCACTTTAAGCACCCTTGGTGATACTTTAGGGTATATATACTTTACATTAAAACCAAGATCTTTAAGAGAGGGAAGAGATTCTTTAAGGAGGATTCTTTTTCTTTTTGTTGTAGCACTATCTGCACTTTTCCTCTTTTTATCTGCAATACTTGTTTTTATTTCCACTCCAGTTGAGAGAAGGAAAATAATTTATGAACCCAAATATTCTGATTTCCTTTCTTATCATATTCCTGAATCTGGTGGATATAAACCAGAGGGATGGTCCCTTTATCCTTTTTATGAAAAAGGAGAAATACCAAATATTTTTTATAAAGTTTTTAGAATTTCTCCTGAAAGATGGGGAATCTTTAGTTTCCAGATAATAAGTGGTGGTTATACTTGGTCAATTTTATTTCCCTTTATAAATTCTTTTCTCGATAAATACCTTTTCACAGAGGAGGACCCTTTTGTTGTTTTGAAAAATTTACAGGATGAATTTTCAAAGCTTATGATAAATGAAGGAATTGTTGAGGGTTCTCTTTTATTTTTTGATGAAGAAAAAGGAAAGATAAGAGGAGCAAGTTTTGGTGACCATATTCTTTATAGAAAAAGAGAAAGTGAATTAATTCCAATCTATGAACCTGCTAAATTTTATGATTTTTCAAACAGAGTATCAGAAGTAAAGTATTTTGAAACTGAAAGAGAAGACTTTTTAATTTTAGTTACTGGTAATTTTTACAGATGGTTTAGATTTAATGAACTTATTGAAAAAATTAAAGATATAAGGGATGAAGAGGATATTAAAAAAGTTATTGAAAATTTTAAATTTTTGTATGAAGAAAGTAAAATTAAAGAAGGCATTTTGCTTTTATTCTTAAAGAAAATAAAGGAGGTAGAGGGATGAATTTATTTGTCCTTTTTCTTTTGTCCCAAACTATTTCAACACTTGTAGGAGGAGATTATATAAAGTCTTTTCATTCTGGAAAATATGTATACGAGGTCTCTCAGAGGGGTGTTGCTATTATAAATGTAGAAAAACCACAGGATCCTTTTACCGAATATGAAATACCAACACAGGGAATATCCCTGGATCTTGCAATCTCAGGTAATAATCTTTATATTCTTGATTCACAGGAAGGAATTATAGTTTATTCTTTAAAAGAGAGAGTTAAGAAAAATACATTCAAAGTTAAAAATGCAAATTCAATTATTTCAATTCCTCCTTACTTATATGTCGGGACATCTGATGGTTTTATTGAAATATACGAAGTAAATGGATTTAATTTAAAGGGAAAAGGGAAAATTAAGTTAAATGGGCCTCTAAATTCAATTCAAATTGCTCCACAGGGATTAGTAGCACTTGTTTCTGACTCAATTTTATCTCAGATTAAATTTTTGAAAGAAGGTAACATAACCATAGGTGAAGAATATGTATCTCCATCAAAGCTTACAAAATTTTTAGTTCTTGATACCATCATTTTATTTGGTAAAAAGGAAGGAGGATTTTACCTTGGAAAGTTTTCAAAACCTTTTATAGAAATAGTAAAGGAAATTATTCCAACCTATGTAATTACAGGCCTTCAGATCTATGGTTCCCAGGTTTTTGTGGGAACAGAGGATGGAAGGTTATATCTACTTAGTTACCCTGATTTGAATATTATTTCAACAGCCCAATTGGTTGGTCAGATTAATGATTTTGTTGCTATTGGTAATATACTTATGGCTTCGGTTGGAAGAGCTGGTATTTCTGTTTTAAGATTACCAGATCTGGAAGAAATCAAAACTCTTGGTGGTTTTGGTTCCCTTGTATCTGCCAATGTAATGACAAAGGAAGTGCTTTATCTTCTTGATCCTCTTCTTGGAGTAAGATTTATATCTTTCTTTTCTCCCCACGATCCTCAAAAAGAAGAAGAAACTGAGCTTTTTGGAACTTTTGTGAAGATTTTAAAATTTAAAGATTTGATAATAGCAGTTATAAGGGAAGGTGGAATATGGATTTTAAATGCTGATAGAATAAATGAGATAAAAGGGTTTCTCCCAATAGAGGGTTTTATTAATGATTGTATAGACATTGAAAATAAAATTTTTGTTGCTACTGAGAAGGGTATTATTGGTCTTGAATATAAAGATGGAAAACTATCTGAAACTTTTAATATTAAGACAGATGCGAAAACTTTAAAGTTAATTCAGATTGGTAAAAAATTTGCAAGTCTTCAGGAAAATGGTCTTTTTATTTATGATTATGATGGTAAAATCATAGAGCACAAAATGGACATCTCTCCATACTTATACACCTTAAGAGGTAGAGAGGTTTTTATATGTGATATGACTGGTAAGATTTACAAATTTGAAGAGACACTTCAAAATATGAGTTTTCTTTTTTCTATAAAAGTTCCTGTTACTGATTTTGTTGTTGGTAAAAACGAAATATATGTTGCCGATGCAACTAATAAAATAAAAGTTTACTCAATACCCGCAAAAAATTTGAAGTTCAGTTTTGATTTACCTGAGCCAGTTTATTATTTAAAAATGAAATATCCTTATTTATTTATCTATGGTGGAAGCGATAGAATTTTCATATATAATGTTGGGAAGGATGTTCCTGAGTTTGTAAATAGTATAAGAACGAAGAAAGGTATAAGATCACTTGATTTTTCTGAATCAGGTATTTATGTTGGGGAAGAAAGATTTATAGAAACTTACAGATTCTATAGATTTGAAGCACCAACAGAAATCTCATATTATTTAACTTACGGAGAACTTTACAGAGCGGTGCCTTTGAAAGAAGATAATGTCCTATATATTGCTGGAGGTTCTTCGGGTTTAATAGGAATTGATTTAACAAATATTTATTCTCCTGAACTCTTCTTTTATCACATACCTTCAGAGGGGGTAACTTATGATATTCTGATTTCTCAGAGGTTTTTAATCTGTGCTAACCTTGAAGGAGGAATAGAGGTTTTTGAACTTCTCTCTAATAAAAAACCTAAGTTTTTTACAAGGATTAAGGGTGATGTTCTTTCAATTGATGTAGTTAATAATACTTTTCTGGTTGCTGGAGATAGAACGGGCATTGTAAAGGTTTATGATATGCGTGGAGGTGTTTTTTCAAAGATTTCAGAATTTTCTGAGTTTAAATTTCCTGTGCTTGATCTTGAATCATTTGGAAACTATGTTTATGCCTCTTTTGGGGATGAAGGTATAGGAATAATTGATTTAAGTGTGCCTCACTTTCCGAGATTGAAAAAAATAATAAATCCTGGTTTTCCTGTATTTAGATTAAAAATTCTCGATGATAGAGTATTTGCAATATGTGGTGCTTATGGTATTATTGAGTATAAACTAAAAGAAGATGGAGATTTAATTTATTTAAATCATATAGATACTCCCGGAAATGCCCAAGATGTAAATAAAATGGAGGATTATTATTTAATTTCTGATACTTATGGGCTTGAAATATATAAAAGGAGGTAAAAAATGAGACCTAATGTAAGGAGACTTTTAATAGCTTTATCCCTGGCAGGGATAGCTGCACTTTTATTAATAAGTTATATTCAGGATGTAGAAAGGAAGACTCTAATGAAAGGTGCCCCTGAGAGAGTTCTTGTAGCAAAAAAAGATATAAGCGCAAGAACAATTATCTCAGAAGATCTTGTAGAATACAGAGAAATTCCTAAACCTTTTATAGAACCACTTGCAGTTTCAGATATAGGAGAGATTATAGGTATGGTTGCAATAACTGATATAAGAAAGGGGGAACAGATAACAAAAAATTTGCTTTTACCATTACAGACATGGACTGTTCTTTCTTCCTTTGTTCCCGAAGGTTTTAGAGCTATAACAATTCATGTGGATGAGGTTTCAGGAGTCGGAGGGTTAATACTTCCTGGAGATGAAGTAGATGTAGTAGCAACCTTTTCTCTTGAAGATTTAAGGAGATATATTCCAGAACAGGAGCTTGAAAGATATTTAAGAAGTCCTCAACTTTACAGGGTAAGAGGACCTTATTCTTCCTTTGCAACAATTACATATAAGGCAGTTAGAGTACTTGCAGTTGGAAGATCACTCCTTGCTTTGCCACCAACAGTTACAGAGAAAAAGACAGGTTTTATGGGAATGCCAGAAACACAAGAATTAGAGAGGGTAACTTCAGTTACACTTGCGGTCCCAAAGGAAATTGTAAAAGAGCTTTCTCTTCTTGAGAAAATTTCAGATATAAGACTTGTTTTAAGGTCTGTGAGAGAGATAAAACTACCAGGTGAGGATACAATAATAGAAAAACCCTTAACTGTATTTGATATCTTAGAAAAATATAATCCAAAACCAAAACCTAAAAAAGTTGCGAAGGCAGCACCAACTCCAGAGGTTTCTCCTTATTCTTATATAAATATATATAAGAGAACAGATTTGGAACAAGTAAAACTAAGAGGAAGTGAAGTAGTTGAACAAAAACCTTGGGGAGAAGGAAGAAGAAAAGGATTTGAACCTGGTCAAATTATGGAAACTTTTATGGGTTCTTATATGAAGGGAATAGAAAATGTTTTAAAGCAGGCAGGTGTTAAAGTCCCTGCTAATTTACAGGTTCCCTGCGATACCTGTTTTTGATAAAATATATTAAAAAAATAAGTCCTGAAAAAATAGTTAAAAGATTCGAATATTTTGTAAAAAGGAAATCAAAAACTGAAGCCTTTTTAACTTTTTTATCCTTTATAGGTTTAAGATTTTTCTTTGAAACTTTATTAGAATCTGCACATGCTGTTGAAAATAAATTTGATTTTATTTTACATTTTTACCTCTTTTTTATAGCACTTTTCATTTTAATTTATATTTATTTAAGGTTTTTTTTTGAAAAAGAATTTATATTTAAACTTATATGTTATGGTTTTTTTATTATAATTTTACCCCCTTTTGTTGATTTTATACTATCAGGTGGAAAAGGTTTTGTTTTGAGCTATTTAACAAAAACCTCACAAATACCTACTATATATTTTTCTCTCTTTACTTCACCTTTCACAGTAACCTTTGGTGCAACACCAGGAATTAAAATTGAAGTTTTAATTATTGATTTTTTTCTTTCTATTTATCTTTTTTTTAGATTAAGTGGAATAAAAAAAAAGATTATACCGATTTTAAATTTTTTTATCTTTCCTTTTTTCCCTCTTCTTTTGAGCTCAATTTTTGCTATAGAAGAACTATATTATTATTCACTTGTTACTCCGATTTTTATTGCAAAGCCTACAATTCCAAATCTTTTTTTTATAATAATAATCTTAGTTCTTTCTTTTTTTGCTTTTAAAGAATATTTTCCAGAAAGAGTAAATATTTTTTCCTTTATATTTCCTTTTATAACTCTTTTAGTAATTGTTTTATATTCTATTAAAATTAGTGAATTTGTTCCGAGATTTCTCTTTTTGCCTGGTAATATCCTTTATATTATATTACAAACTCTTTCGGTATTTTTTTTATATATATCCTTTAATAGAGAAAAATTGTACATTTTACCTTTAGTCCTATCCTTTCTCTTGATTTCTATCCAATCTTCAGCTACAATAGTTGCTTTTTTTGTTTTTTCATTATGTTTTTATGTTTACAGAAATTACCCCTTCTTATATAACTTTTTGTTTTTAACTTATTCTTTAATTATAGGACTTACTTTCTTTGCTCTCGGAAGTAAAATTCCTTTTCCTGATTTTAAAAATCATATTTTCAGATTATCAGCGGATTTCTATAAGAAAGAGAAAAAATACTCTAAAGCAATTAATCTTTTATCAAAGATTTCCAAAAAAGAATTCTACGATTACTTTAAATTATCAGAGTTATCTTTTTTAAATGGGGATTTTATGGATTTTGATATTTTTCTTGAAATTTCACAGATTAAATATATTTCAGCCCCTCCTCACTATAGATCAATAGATAATAGGGTAGATTTCTGGAAACTGGAAAAGGAAAGATTCTTGAAAGAAAAAGATTATTCCCTTTTATACATGACAGCACTCTCTGTTTTAAATCCAAGAGTTGAAAGTGAAAATATACTTAAATTTCTTTATGAATTGAGTGATAATATTGAAGAGAGAGAAAAATTAAAATTGAAAAAATTTTTAGCTATATATGGGTATAAAAAGTTTTCCACATACCCTTGACAAAAATACCCCTTTAAATTTATAATTATATTGAGGGTAAGATAGTGGGAGGTAAAAATGAAGGTAATAAAATTAATATATAACGAAAAGGGTGAGGCCGCAGTTGAATATGCGGTCTTAATTGGAATTTTTGGATTTCTTGGTATTTTTCTATTAAATTATGCTCTTTTCCTCCTCGGAAGTGATCTCCTTTATAAATGGTATAATTTTTTTTACTCATTAAAACCATGAAAATCGTAAAAAGGGAAGAAGGTGCTGTTGCTATCGAGTATGCTCTTATTATAGGAGTGATTGCCCTATTTTCTTATTTGGCCTGGAAAATGTTAGGTTTTGTTTTAAGACTTGTTGTAATGAAGCTTTTATATGTTTTATTATGGTAAAGGAGGTCTGAATATGAGTAAAAAAAGAAGAGGTCAGGTAATGGTAGAGGCAGCAATTGGTATGGCTTTATTTTTGATGCTCACTCTTGGTGCCATTGAAACTGCAAGATTTGCTTTGAGGAGAATTCAGATTACTTATGCATCCTTTCAGGCAAATAGGGTTGCTATTGTAAATAAAGGTGATACAACTGCTGTTAGAAAGGCACTTCAATCTATTTCAACACACATAAAAGATGCTAAATTTGAGTTAAAGGATGAAGGAGATGAATATTCTTTAGTTGTTAGAAGAACCTTTCACCCCTTGATTCCTTTTGTTAATGTGGATTCATTAGTTTTTGTAGGTTATTCAAGACTTCCGAAAGGTCATTTTCAGAATAAAGAATTTCCTTATAAATATAAAGGTTATAGCACGTATTATCCTGCTTTATGGAATTCTTCAGATATGGAAGATGAAAAGGAAGCTGGAATTTTAACTTATGATAGGTATTTAAGGGCTTTTATAAGGTGTGAGAATAATAGGTATGAGAGGTGGAATCCTGGGTGGGGACCTTTTGGGGAATATGGTGGTGGAGGTGAAGCAGAAGTCAAGGTTGGTGGAAAGGATGAACCTAATGATCCTTTTCATCTTGGAACATGGTATCCACCTTATGGAATTCTGAGAAACAAAAATCCGGAGAAAGATAGAACAGGAAATCAAGCTTTAATTGACCAGTATTATTTTGTTGAAGCAATGTTAATAGGACCATCTTTTTCTCCCTTTTTGACTTTTTATCCTGAGAATAAACCTTACTGGTCAAGGGCAATTACTGGATTTGGTCATGGTAATAATATAAATAAGGGTAGTGATGCTCATCCTTACAGGGGAGATTTCCTGGAATATTTTTATTCTCAGGGATATGCTATACCAGGATGGTTTGGTTTCTGGCCAAGGTATGAGGCATTATGGTGGACACCTGTAGGTTGTGCTGACCTTGTTACAGGAATTTACTATATAGGAATGGGTAATCAGTGGTTTTCAGATCCATGGGGAGAGTATTACAAAGATGAGGACAATTATATTTCAGGGTGGGGAACAGCATATGCTGATGCCTGTTGGGATCCGATTCGTACTCCATGGGGATGTATCCCTGGAGCAGGAGTTGGTGATGATTTTCAATTTACAATTTTTAATGGATGGTTTGCAAATTACAGGGGAACCGGCTCACCCTGGGACTGGAAAGGGACAAGGAGACTTTATGATGCTGCTTTTTATGTAGCTACTTTTAATGAGATTGAATGGATATATATGGTTGAAGGTTTTATGGTAGATCATCCTGATCACGGAAAATCTCTTCCTTTTAAGGATGATTTAAGGGGATGGGGGACAAAGTGGGATTGTTTATGGTATGAAAGCCCATGGGATGAGTGGGATGGCACAGAAAAACAATAAGGAGGTGTGATATGAAGAAAAGAAAAGGTGCAATTTTAGTTTTTGGTATTTTTTTCATGTTGATAGTTTTTGCTGTTATGGGTTATGTTTATGAAATGGGAAGAATGACAATTGCAAAGATGAGGGCACAGAATGCGGCTGATGCTTCAGCAATGGGAGCTCAAACTGTTCTTTCCAATTTAAGGAATATAGCAACAACTCATTATATGACAGCGGATCTTTTCAGAAGAATTGCAGTTACAACAACATCAAGAGATTTTCCTTTAAGTATGCCGTGGTTATATATATATCTTATAGGTTATTCCTGGTATAAGAAAGATCTTTTTGTTAATGATTTACCGGATGAAACTGCGGAAAACTTTGTTAAACTTTATCATTTTCTTTTTCATATTCAGGATTTTGCTGTTACAAGAATGCTTGCTGCTTATGATTCCAAAATATTTTTCAGAGATTTTATAAAAGAGGAAGCAGAGAATCATTTTCCAGTAACAAGAAATAGAATGAAATGGGTTGCTTGGTTTATGAGTTACTTTAATTTATATGATGAAAATCAGGTTGAAGGTAACGAAATTGGATGGGTCAATCTAAGATTTGATAAGAACGGTCCAGGGTGGGCTCCACCTGGTTTAAGGGTTGATTATGGTGAGGAAGTTGATGGGCCTAACCCCCACAGGAGAATAAGAAATAAGCATGATGAGATTGAAATTAATAAAAAACTTAGTAGAGCTTACAGTGAAGCTTATGTCCTTATACCACCTTCCAATTTTTTGATGAGGACTTTTGTTTCAAGAAACTGGGGTAAAATTGGTGCAATTAAAGAACCTTTCAGTTTTCTTGAAGGTTTTCCATTTGTTGTTAGAAGTGATGCTGCTTCGGGTCCCAAAGAATTTTACATAAGAGTGGGTTTGCCAGATATTATACCTTTAATAGGCTCACTTCAGGAAGACGGATATTGGACATTTCCACAGCTTATACCTACAATAAGAGTAGAAGGTAATAACCCCATTGAGGGTCAATGGCCTTATCATTAAATAAAGGGGGTTTTAAAATGAAGGGTAATAAGATAAAATTAAATAAGAGGAAAGGAACATTTCTGGTAGAACTTGCGATTATACTTCCTATTTTTGTTTTGCTTTTATCCTGGATTTTTATGTTAGGAATGATATTGCATAGGAAGCAGGTAGTAACTCTTGCAGCAAGAGCAGGAGCTCAGTATGCTGTTTATCCTGATCCTGTATATGGTGAGCGTATGGCAAAAATGGGGGTATGGATGGCTCTCTCTCAGGGTAAAAGAGATGAGGTTGAAAAGAGGGTTAAAGATGTTTTAAAAAGGAATGGTTTAAATCCAGATAAGGCAAAAATAAATATTGATTGGTTCCCAGTTCCTTTTGTTCCTCCTTTTAAAGAAGGAAGTGTTCAAAATCCTGGTCAAAACGGAAGAGCAACAGTTCATGCTCTTTACACAGACATGTTAGGTGGAAACAACTGTAGCACAAGATGCCATTCAGGACTTGTCAGACAGGAACTTAAGAGAGAGTTTGATGATGATTCAAGGTATAGATACACAGAATACAGAATTCCATGTGATATATGGGTTGTTAAGGTAAAGGTGGAGTACCCACTTGGAGAATCAATACTCAATCTTTTAAATCCTATATTCAAATCAGTTGGATTTAAAGGTGATTTAAAACAAGGAAAAGTTGTTGCAAGTTGTGCATTTCCTGCTCCTATGCCTTTTGTCCATGTTGTTTTAAAAACACCACCCTTATATAAAGCATTATTTGACATTTCAACATACTTTAAGTAGAATATGAATATGATGAAAAAATTAATTCTAATTTTTTTAATAATGATGTTAAACTGTAAGTTTAATAATCCTTTTTATCCAAAAGCTGAAATTGTTGTATCAAGTAATCTTCAGACTATAACTCTGAGTTATGAAATATCGCCAGGACAAATAAGGTTAACATATCCAAAATTGAAATTATTTTTCAGAGAGATCTATGGTGGAACTTACGGAATAATTGACTCTGCAAGAGTTGATTACTATTACCCAGGTTCAGATCCAATTAGAGATTCTATAGTTGAAACACTTCCCACTTACAGAAAAGGTATTTTACTTTATGTTCCACCTGACAATGAAGTTACAACTGAGTTTGATTTAGTTACAGATGATGTAGAAAATTTATTTGCCCCTAACAAAGGTAATTTTGAAGGTCCTCTCAATGCTATTATGACATTTTATGGAAAAGATGGAAATGAACATAATTTTAAACTTTTTTTAACTTTTACTTTACAAAGAGTTATACCTGATTAAATGGGTTCAAATCCCAAAAAAACATAGGAGGTTTTAAGATGAAGTTTTTAAGGTGTGAGAGAGGAGCGACAGCAGTGGAGTATGCGATGATAATAGGGCTTATAGCCCTATTTGCATTTGCTGCCTATAAGGCTCTTGGAAAGCAGGTTCAGAGGGTGATCCACGAAATGTGGAATAAGATGACAGAAGCCTCTGCTGGGCCTGAGTAATTTTATAAAATTTATGGGGTTCAAATCCCCCCTGCCCTTTAAGATGATTATGCTAAAAAATATTCTGATAGATGAAAGGGCGGGGACGAGTGTGGAATATGGATTTCTTCTCGGAATTTCTGGTCTCTCTGCTTTTTATGCTTATGTTGCTAAAAAAGTAGAAGATTTAATAAATGAATTTACAACAAAGTTTTTTTATATATATGCTGGACCTCCATAATAGATATATTTTAGGGTTCAAATCCCAAAAAAACATAGGAGGTTTTAAGATGAAGTTTTTAAGGTGTGAGAGAGGAGCGACAGCAGTGGAGTATGCGATGATAATAGGGCTTATAGCCCTATTTGCATTTGCTGCCTATAAGGCTCTTGGAAAGCAGGTTCAGAGGGTGATCCACGAAATGTGGAATAAGATGACAGAAGCCTCTGCTGGACCTGAATGATGAAGTTGTTAATAAGGGAAGAAAAAGGTGCATCTGCAGTTGAATATGCGATGCTTATAGGACTTATTTCTCTTTATGCTTTTGCAGCTTATAGAGCACTTTCAAGGGTGACTTATGCGGTAATAGAGCATATGTGGAATGAATTAACAAAAGCAGGGGGGTAATAACTATGAAGAAATTTTTTAAAAATGAGAAAGGTGCTACTGCTGTTGAATATGCAATGATTATAGGGTTGATAGCATTATTTGCTTTTGCTGCTTATAAGGCACTTGGAAAAGAGGTTCACAGGATAATTGTATGGATGAAGTTTAAATTTATGACTATCCATGCTGGTCCTGAATGATTTATGATATTATTAAGTTCCAAATTGTTGGACTTGTTGTGATAATTTCAGTATATACTGATTTAAAATACGGTAAGATTTTTAATAAATTGACATTCCCTTTCTTTTTTACAGGATTTCTTTATAACTTTATGTTTAAAGGATTTTCTGGTTTAGTTTCTTCCTTTATAGGTTTTTTGGTATCTTTTATTCCCTTTTTTATATTCTTTCAGCTGGGTGGGGTTGGTGGTGGTGATGTGAAACTTCTTGCAGGTATAGGTTCCTGGGTTGGTTATCCTCAGGTTCTTTGGATTATTTTTATGACTTCTATTTCAGGTCTTTTTATATCTATCTTGGTGAGTCTTTTTAAGGGTAAAATTGAATTTGTTTTAAAGGGTGCTTTTAGGGAAGGAAAAGAAAGTGTTAGAAATTTTATCTTTTCTCTATTTACTAAAAATCCAGAATTTTTAGATAAAAATAGAGAATTTAAACTTTATGTTCCCTATTCTTTAGCCATAGCATCTGGGACTTTTTTAGGTTTAATAATTAATTTTTCACTATGAGAGTTCAAATCTCCCTAACCCGCATATATAAAAAAGAAATTAAAAAAGCGGGTTTAAAAGAGATTTTTATAATGGAGGTTTGAAGTATGTATTTATTCTTTCTTATATCTTTTATCTCTTTAAATGGAGATTTTAACAGGGTTTATATTCCTTCAAAAGAACTTTTAAAACCTTGTGCTAAGTATGCCCCCTCTTATGCAACTGAAATTTTAAATTCTGAGTTTGGAGAAAGTGCTTTCGTGTTATTTGGTAATTTTGGGTTTCCAAGACTTATTTCAAATTTTGAGCTCTCTGTTCCAGGGAAAAATGGACTGGAAAAAGCATATAACTTCTTAAGTTTAAAAGGGGAAGTATTAGGAATAGATTATAAGTATCTTTCCTTAATAAAGAGCATAGAAGATGAGTTAGGGTATACTCATGTAATTTTTGAGGAAGTTATAAATGGGATAAGGATTGAAAATTCTTTTGTAGGAGTTCATATAAATAAGAGAGGTAATGTTTATTATGTCTCTTCTGATTACTTTCCTTATGATGGGACTCCTCTTAAAACTAATTCCAGAATAACAGAAAGAGAAGCTTTAAGTATTATTTATTCTGACCTTAGCTTAAAGGTTTTTCCAGAAGAGTATAAGAGCGAGCTTGTTTATTATCCTTATGAAAATTCCCTTATTCTTGTTTATAAAATAAGGTTTGTTTCAGAATATCCACTCGGTGATTTTGTTTATTACATTGATGCAATAAATGGTTCAATTGTTGAAAGGAGAAATGAATTAAAATCTGTTTATGGCTATGTATATGGATGGTGTTTCCCAAATACTGGTGCTGATGGACTTCAGAAGTATCCGATGGCAAACCAGTATGTTTATATTGGTTCTTCAACAGCCACAACAAATTCAAGTGGATACTATTCAAGTTCAACTTCTGGAAACATAACAGCTTATCTTGAAGGTCCCTATGTTAAAGTTTTTAACGATGATAATCCACCTGGAAGAGCAGTTTTTACTTCTTCTGGAGGTTCGGTAACATATACTGTTCAAAACGTATCTTACACATGGGATAATACTACCACTTCAACTGGTTTAACAGGTGATGATCAGACAAAGCAGTTTACTCTTCCCTTTTCTTTCCCCTTCTATGGAAAGAATTATTCATCAGTTTATATTTGCACAAATGGATTTTTAAGTTTTACTTCTAATTCAAACAAGTATACACCTGACCCTATTCCCAATACCAATGCTCCAAATGCTCTTATAGCTGTTTTCTGGAGAGACCTTAATCCTGCTGCAGGTGGTGGTTCAATAACCTATTATTCTGGTTCAGATAAGTTTGTTGTTACCTGGGATAACATTAAAAATTACAGTAATTCAAACAGACAGAGTTTTCAGGTGGTTTTGTATCCTAATGGTAATATAGAATTTAGATATAAGTCAATAACCAATGACTATACAACTACAAGGGGTGTAGAAAATGAAAACGGAACAGCTGGTGTTACAGTTTCAACACCTTCAAATAATACTGCATATAGATTAGTTCCGCAACAGGGTGGGGGAGGAAGTGAAGTTTCATGGGAGTGGAAGTATCCTTCTGACGAATCAACAGAGGGTAAACATACAACTGAGGTTATGGTGTTTTATCATGTGAACAAAATACATGATTTTTATAAAGGAACCTTCGGTTTTACAGGAATGGATTATCAGATTCAGGCAACTGTTTATTCTCACTCAGTGGACCAACATTATCAGGGAGCTAATGCTTATTATTATAATGGAACAATGCATTTTGGAAGGGGAAATTCAAGTTATCAAATTCAGAATATGGCAAGGTCTGCTGATGTTATATACCATGAATACACGCATGGAGTTGTAGATAAGATTTATGCAAATGCAGGTGGTTTACCATATAGTGGACAGTCAGGTGCTATGAATGAAGCATGGGCTGATTATTGGGCATGCACTCAATCAGGTGACCCTGTTATGGGAGAATGGGTTATGCCATCCCAGTACCAGAGAAATTTGCAGAATAATTATAAGTATCCTGATGACTGGGTGGGGGAGGTTCATGATGATTCAAGAATTTATTCAGGTGCATTATGGGATTTCAGGACATATACTGATAAAACAACTGCTGATAGAGTAACGTGGAGAGCTTATACCTACTATCCAAAAGATTTTCTTGCTGGTAGAAATGCAATGATTCAGGCTGATAAGGATCTCTATGGAGGTTCTCATGAAAGTCAAATAATTCAAGCTTTTGCAAGACACGGGATAGGTGGTTCAAGTGCAAGGTATGATATGAGGCAGGCTTCTTATTCATGGGTTACAACTTCAACACCTACAGGAATAACAGGTGATGATCAAACAATCAAATTCACCCTTCCTTTCTCATTCACTTTCTTTGGTTCCTCTTATTCTTCAGTATATGTTTGCAGTAACGGATGGCTTTCCTTCACCTCAAATTCTACATCCTATACACCTCAGAATATGCCCAATTCCACAGCTCCAAATGCAGTTATTGCTCCTTACTGGAGAGACCTCTATCCACCTGATACAACTCAGGGAGCAAAGATAACCTATGCTTCCAATTCATCATATTTTGCTGTAACCTGGTATAAAATTAAGAATTATTCTAATGCTAACAAACAAACCTTTCAGGCTATACTTTACAAAAATGGAACAATAAGGTTTAATTATCAGACTGTTACTGATGAATATACAACAGCTGTTGGTATTGAGGATGCAAATGGAGTTAATGCTTATCTTTATGCATATGGAACAGGAAGTGTCCTTCCAAGGAGTAACTCAGCAATAGAATTTGTTCCTCAATCTCAGGTTAGTGTGTTTGCATCAGCTGGAGAGAAGGGAGATATTAAATTTATTGGTAACAGGGAAGTTTATGAACTTATTGAAAGCCCCTATTCAAAATTTGATGTATATGATGTTTCAGGTAGAAAGTTAAGTGTTTCAGAATTCAAAAAGATTAAAAATAATGGTTCAGGAGTTTACTTCCTTATTCCCTATAATTACAAAGAGAAAAACATAAATAAAGTTGTGATTGTGAAATGAAAAAAATATATTATATTACTAATAAAAAGGGTTCAAATCCCTTTTAAATTTAAAAAGGAGGTTTAAATATGAGGAAAATTTTTGCAGGAGCAATGATGCTCCTCCTTGTGCTTTCAGGATGTAAAAAGACAGAAGAAATTACAGTTACCAAGGAACCTGGGATAAGGTTTGCAAGTGCAAGTGAAATAGAGGAGAGAGGTGGTTATGCAATTAATCAGGCTGATTTTGAAAAAGTTATTAATGCAATGAGGAATGATGAAAGATTTTTGGAAGATATGAAAGCTCTTTCAGGTGGTGGGCTTGAATTTCCAATTCCATGTGATAGATTAATAAGATATATTGAAGAACTTGTGGGAGTTGATCTTTCTAATGCAAGATGCAAGGCAAGGGGAAAATTCATGTATAAACCATCCTTTGACCTCTGGATTGCAGGACAGCTTGCTTATGCAATAGATTTATATGGTTATCTTGGAGCAGCCGGTTACGCAGGTTTTTCCGGTTCAATTGCTGGTGCACAGGAACTTGGGCTTTTGACAATAGTATATATAAACAATCAGCTGGATACAGTAATGATGAACTATAATTATAATGACAACTCCCATGTGGCTTTTAATGCTGGATTTGTGGTCTGGACAAGTGAAACTGGAGGAGTTTCTGTTGATATAACAACTGATCATCAGTTTTCTAACGGTCAATACGACTGGAACCCAGTTTTCCACGCTGTCTATCAGTTTTAAGAGTAAGGCTTAAATTTTTTTATTTATAAGGGGGGGTTAAATTCCCCCTTTTTATTTTTTATGTATTTCTTTTTAATTACTATTGTTCTTTTAAAAGAAAAGGGTATTGTTAAAAATTGGTTTATCCATCAAAAGAAAGATAGTTTTATTATTTACTATACTATTGATAAAAATTTTGATAAATATGCTGAAGAGCTTAAAGTTTTACGATTTGATATTAAAAACATCAAGGTTAATTCAAAAAGAATATACCGAGATAAAAATGGAATAGGTGATATAAAAATAAAAAATGATACTTTGTTTTTTTCTCTTTATGATTATTTAAAGGATAAAAAAACAAAAAAATTAAAAAAAATTTTTGTTTATAAAAATGGGAAAATAAAAAAAATTTTTGAAGAAAAAAGAAAAAATTATTTTTTTTATAAATTTGATTTTTATGAAGACAAAGAAAATAAAGGTATATTAATAGATCAAAGAGGAAAAATAATTTTTTTAAGTAAAGATAAAGAAAAAGAAATATCCACAGGGATTTTTCCGGTTTTTTTTAATTCTTATATTTTCTTTATACACGGGAAAGAAGAGGGAAAAGTTAATTCTCTATTCAAAATAAAAGAAGGTGAAGATAAAAAAGTTGTTTTTGATAGAGAAACAGTTCTTGAAATGGATAAAGAAAATAATTTTCTATTTTTTCTAACAGATAGTGATAATGACCTATTGCCTGAAAAGATTTATATTATTGACTCTTTATTAAATTTAAATCTTCTTTTTGAATCAGAAAATCACATAATTATTAAACCATCCTTCTTTTTAAAAAAAGATACACTTTTTGCCTTATTAAGCTTATCTGAAGAGTTTATACCTGAAAAAATTCTTTTATTGAAAATTCATAAAAATAAAGAAATCAGTCAAAAAGAAATAATTAAAAGAAAAGGAATTGAAGGGAAATGGTTAAATTATCCCTATATTATCCTTCTTGAAAAGAAAGAGAATTATTCCCTTTTTGAACTTATTTCACTAAAATAACCTTATGGGTCTTATTTTTATCCTTAATAAAAATAACTTTATTAATCTTCTGCGGTTCTGATTTTCTGCCACTAATATCAAAAAATTCTGGATTTTTGAGAAATCTTCTTATATCCTTAATGTCTTTTATAAAGGTTGGAACAGCAAGGCTTATGTTAGTTACAGTTTTTTCATTAATATTTTGAACCCATTTTAATCCAGTTGATATCTTATAGAGTTTGTACCCCCCAATATTTACATAGGCATTTATGTATTCACCAATCTGTCTCCTTTCAACACATATTCCTCTTACTTCGTCATCAAAGGTTCTATCTCCAAGAATATTTCCAGATTTTGTAAAGAGATTTATTTTATTTGAGCCTAATCCAGCCGAAATAAAAATCGTATCATTTACTGCCTCAAGTGCACCTGCTATAAAATAAAGAGGTTGTGTTAAGGTAATTGAATCAATCTTTGGACTTATTTCATTTGATAAATCAAGTTTATAAATTCTATATTTTGAAGGGAAAATAGCCCTGTGAACAAAACATAAATTTGAACCCTGAGCATTTGAAAGAGCAAAAATTCTTAATCCGACCCCTTTTCCTACGAGATTAAAACTATCAATTAAGTTAAAATTAGGTGTGTAATGAACTATATAACACCAATTTATATTGGTTCCACTTATTCCTAACTGACTTGTATAAAAAGTTCCTGTTTCAATATCATAATATATTCCAAAGGGATTGTCAAAAGTTGAACCTTGAGAAAGATCTATTAATTTATACTTTGAAATTATATTTCCATTTTCATTAATTGCAAAAACAGTATCTCTTGGAGAATTAACAATGTAAATACTATTTTCATTAGTTTTAAAGGTAATATCTTGAAAAGCGGAGTCATTTCTCGGCAAAGGAATTTCCTTTATAATTGCTCCAAAAAAGGGCTTTGTTGTTGAATAAGCTTTAACAGTATCATTTGATGGGTCAGGATCCCCTGAAAGTTGTGTCCAAGCTAAAATACGATAAGTTTTTTGAGAAGAACCTGTAAAGTTATTTAATTGAACTGTATCCTTTTTTAAAGGTCCTATACTCACAAAAGAACTATCCCTATAAACCCTTGCGTTAGTTGAACTATCTCTTATTTCAGATTTAACATAAAAAATTTGCGGGGTATTTGAAAAATTTTCATATTCTATTATAACAGGTGTTGGTGTATTTGGCTCAAAATATTCAAGTGGTGATAAGATTTTTTTAACTCCTACATCTCCTGAAAGTTTTGCTTCCACCTTTATAAAATCAATCATAAAAAACCCTGTATCCTGAGCTGGTTTTGAATAAACAAAACCTATCTTAATACTGTCATAACTAACATAGGCCTGAAGATTTATAGAATCAATTTGATTTTCAAAAACAGGGTTTCCATTACCACCGTATGTTTTTAATACAGTCCAGGATCCCCATGTTCCACCTGAAAAAGGTCTTATTATTATTTCACCCTTTGAGATTATTATTGTATCCTTCATAAAAGAAACATTATAGTAAAGTTTGAGACCCTGTAAGTTGGTAGGTAAATCAATTGAAGGTGTTATTAGACTATCCTGATATATAACATGGTTTGTATCACATACTACATAATATAAGCCTTCCTGTGGTGGTTCAACAGGAAAATACTCCCCGTATTGTGCTATCCTCCAGGAATAAGTTAAATTACCCCCATTACCTATATGCCATTTAGGAGGTATTACTCCACCTTCAAATCCCTCACTCAATAAAGTTAAGGTTGTAAGTATAATACTTAACATTTTTTCCCCCTTTATAATGAAAAGGATTTGAACCTCATTTAATCTTTATGAATTTATAAAGAGTTTTTCCTTTTTTTATTATATAAATTCCAGAATTTTTTATATCTATCTTCCTTCCAAGAAGGTTATAAGAATTTTTTTCTTTTTTTAAGAATTCAGGTAAATATAAAAGCCCAATTCTCTTTTCTTTTTCATTTTCTCTTGAAATAAAACTTACTTCTGATATGTATGTTATATGCGGGTTAACAATACTTATCCCAAGTGGACCAAGAGAAGTGTAAAGGAATCCGTTTAAATAAAAAAGCCCCCTTGGCTCTCCAAAGAGGATTTTATATTCTGTTTCTGTAGGGTTATATGGGTCAGTTATTGAAATTTTTCTTAAACCGTAAACTTGCCCATCTGCAACTATCAGGGTATCCTGTCTTATAAATTCAACATCAAATCCAAAACCAGGTGTTGAAAAATTGCTGTAAAATTGGGGTGCTGTTATATTTGTAATATCCCATAAAGAAAGTCCACCGGTCCATCCTTCTGCAACAGCAAGTTTGCTTCCATTTATCTTTAAAGATTGTGCAAAACCATAGGAAGGAAGATTTGTTATCAAGATAATATTGTTTGTATCTGAAATATCAAAAATTTTGGTTCCTGAATTTCCATCTGCTAATAAAAGGTAATTAGGAGGATAAAATAAAACATCTTCTCCACTCCCTGATGTAGGATAATTGATAATTTCCCGTGGCTTTGTAGGGTTAGACACATTTAAAATAGAAAAACCATATCCTGGACCGTTCGCTGTGTAGAGATAAGGGAAATTTAGTGAAAGAGATTTCGCATATCCATTTACTGCTACATAACCCATCTCAACCGGTGAATATATATTTTTAATTTTAAAAACCTTAACACCCTCAAAACCATCTGCAACATAAAGTAAAGTATCTCCATATACTTCAATATCAAAAGATGTTCCTGATGTTTCAATTGAATTCATATAAAAGGGTTTTTGCTTATTCCTTACATTTAAAAAGAAAACACCACCTAATCCCGATGCCAAAACAAGGATTGAATCGGAAATTACTTTGGTTCTGTATGTAATCTGAGGAGTTGAAAAAGTATCAAGGGTAAAAAGGGTTGGATAAGAAAGGGTAATAAGACCGAGATCAAGGTCAGCTGCATAAATATAAGATCCTGATTTTGTTAGAGAAACACAGTTAGAAAAGAAGTAGCTATGGGCCAATTCATTTCCATTTGTAAAATTGTAAGTGGCAACTCCAGAGAAAGAAAGGGCAACTATTAAAGTATTTCCAAAAAGCTCAAAATTTTGTCCAAATCCAGTTGTTTGAAATCCGTATAAATATTGAGGTGTTGAAGGGTTTTGAATTCTAAAGATTTTAAAAGAATCACCTGTTAAAACAAAGAGAGAATCGTTTCTTTTATAAATATCCTGGAAAAATAGAGATGTTTTTAATTTGCTATAAACTGAAGGTGTCACAGGATTTTGTAAGTTTAATATATAAATAGTATCACCTGAAACAGCAAAACCTAAATTGGAAAATATTTCTATTCTGTTTATATAGGAGGGTAATGAATAAGTAAATAGAGTTTCAGGTGAATTTGGTGTATTCAGATTAAAAATTTTTATTTTTCCAGAAGATACACCATAACCATAAGGGAAAAGGTTTTCGTAAGACCTTATTTCATTACTTGAATAGTTTCCTATAAGTTGGGGATTATTTAGATTTTGAATATTAAAAATTCTGATTCCAAACTCACCTGAAAGAAATACTGTATCACCTATGAAGTCAATATCAAAAATTGTGCCCTCAAGACTTATTTCTTTTTTAAATTGAGGTATACCTGTCCCAAATCTGTATGTTAAAACAGTTCCACCTGAAGCAAGATATAAAAGTGTGTCTTTTTTTAAAATAAACCTTGAATTGCCAGCTGTCCAGTAAGAAATTGGAGTTATATTAAATAGAAAAAAAATTAAAATTTGCATATTTTTACCTCCTTATTAACTATCCTTTATTTTACGAAATATTAATTTTTATTTCAATTCAAAAATAGTAAAGTTTTCGTCTTTATAAATTACTTTAAGGTAAGGTATTGAAAGGAGTTTTTTGGTCAAAATCATTTTATTTTCAGTTAATATAAAATTAGGCTTATATTTTTTTATATAAGTTTCAGGATTAATTTCAAGGTTCCAGAATTTGAAAAATTCTTCAAGGAATTGTGTTTTTACACTAAGTCTTCCATCAACAGCAATTTTAAATTCAGGATAAAGAAAATATTCAACAAATCCTCCCCTGTCAGAAGGACATAATATATTTCCACCTTCCCTTTTATTTTTTAGAAATAGAGCTGCTTTTACAGGAAAGAAATTTTCATCAATAAAGATTTTCTTTTCCTGTAAAAAAATTTTTATCACTAAAAAAATGTTTATAATTAACAGAAAAATTTTCAAAAATATTTTATTTTCAAAAAAATCAAATTTTAATTTAAATTTTGATATTTTGTTAAAGTAAGAAGGAATTATAAAGGTTGAAATTGTTGCGAAAAGAGGAATGTTTCTTACATGTTTCAAAGAAAAGTAAAAGAATAGAATTATTAAAAGAGCATGATAAAATTCTTTTTTTGATGGTGAAATTAAAAATATTGTAAGTAAAAATAAAATAAAAATAAAAGAAATTATATAATAAAAATTTTTTTCAATCAGAACTGGAATAAAAATTGTCTCCCATTCTGTTATATACTTTGACCATATAACTATTTTCTCTGTAAATGCTTTGTAAATATATTCAAAATATTTAAGATGATAGGGATTGAAAATTATTATTAAAGTTATGCTTAAAATTGTGTAAATAAATAAAATTATTGTTTTTTTAAAATTTTTCTTAATCAAAAGATTTAAGATATATATAACACAAATTCCTATTGGTGCTATTATACCTGCGTGAAATAAAGAAAAAAAAGTTAAAACAGGAATAGTCAAAAAATAAATTTCTTTTTCAAGGATTATTAAAATCAAAATAGTTGATAGGTATGTAAAAATATGGGGTCTTAACATTGTTCCCCAGAAAAATAAGGTATAAATGGGTATATATATAATTAAAAAATTTAAAATAACTTGAGTTTTTCTTTTAATTAAATAAATAATTAAAAAAAATAAAAGACTTAATAAAAAATTTTTTAAAAAATACACACCTTTATCACCGAACTTTTTATAAATTAAATAAAGTAAAGATTCAAAATATAGGGAATGAGCAATCCACTCTTCTTGGGGTAAAAAGATATAATCATTTTGGGGTAATTTATGATTTTCAACAAAATATTTTCCATCCATTAAATACCAGAAAAAGTCAGGACATGCTTCAACTTTACTTGCTTTATAAACTGATAATAAAAAAATAAATGATAAAAATAAAAAGCTACCCTTTAATCGCATTCAAAAATTCATTTTTAATTTCTGATTCCTTAAAATTTCCAAGCATTTTACTTGTTATAAGTTTTGCACTTTTGTTTTTAACTCCCCTTATAACTGTGCATAAATGAATGGCATCAACAACTATTCCAAAACCTTTTGGTTCAATTTTTTTAAAAAGAAAATCAGAAATCTGGTCAGTTAACCTTTCCTGAACCTGCAACCTCTTTGAAAATACTTCAACAATTCTTGGAATTTTTGAAAGACCTATAAGTTTTTTTTCAGGAATAAAGCCTATGTGAATTTTACCAAAAAAGGGAATCAGATGATGCTCACATAAACTGGCAAAATCAATATCCTTCACAATAACCATCTGATAAGTATCTGAATAAAATAAAGCTTTTTCAACAATTTTATCTGGATTAATTCTATAGCCTTCTGTCAGTTCCATAAGCATTTTTAAAAATCTTTGAGGAGTAGCTTTAAGCCCTTCCCTTTCAGGGTTTTCACCAACAAGTTTTAAAATTTCCTTTATATAATTTTTGAATTTTTCTTCCATTGTTTGAAAAATTTTCCGCTATTTATTTATCATATTTCAATATTTATGAGTGCTAAATTAATAACCCAGTATGAAAAATTATTCATAGGTACTGCGGGAGTTCCTGAATCTGCAAAGGATTCCTCCACAGAATCAGGAATAATAAGAATAAGGGAACTTAATCTTGATTGTATGGAGGTTGAGTTTGTAAAGGGTGTCAGGATAAAAGAGGAAAGAGCAATAAAAATAAAGGAACTTGCTGAAGAAAAAAAAGTTTTTTTATCTATCCATGCTCCTTATTGGATAAATTTAAATACAAAAGAAAAGAGTAAATTTAAAAACAGTTTGAAACATATATACGATTCTGCAAAAATAGGTTATCTTATGGGTGCCTATGAGATATGTTTTCATTCCGCTTATCTCCACGGAGATGATTTAAAAAGTGTAAGAAAAAAAGTAAAAGAAGCATTATTATATATTCTTGAAAAATTAGATAAGGAAAATGTAAAGGTAAGACTTAGACCTGAAACAATGGGAAAACCAACACAATATGCAGACCTTGAAGAATTGCTTGAACTTTCCCTTGAATTTAAAGGTGAAGTTGAGCCCTGTCTTGATTTTGCACATCTTTATGCAAGGTCCCTTGGTAAGATAAATGGTTATAATGAATTTCTAAAAATTATAGAGGAATATGAAAAGGCACTGGGTAAAGATTCTTTAAAAAGAATGCATATTCATATTTCAGGAATGGAGTATGGGGAAAAAGGAGAAAAAAAACATTTAATTTTTAAAAAGTCAAAATTTAAGTATAAGGATGCATTAAAGGTTTTAAAAGAAAAAGATGTAAGAGGATTTTTAATTTGTGAGAGTCCTGTGCTTGAAAAGGATGCTTTGATTTTAAAAAGAGAGTATAAAAAAATTTAAGTTTTTATGACCTCAATTCCTTTTCTCTCTGCTGATTTTTATGCAGAAACAATTTATTCAATAAAAATTGCAGAAGGTTTATTTTTTAAGTTGAACCCTGAAGAGGGATTTTCCAATTTTCCTTCCGGTTATTTGCACCCCTTTATTTATGCTCTTTTATATTTCTTGAGCTTTAAAAACAAAGACCTTTTCATAGTCTATACATACATCTTTAATACTCTTATTTTTATCCTAACAATTTTTGTTATTAAAAATTTTTATAAAAAATTTTTCATGGAAAAAAGTAATATTCCAGTTATTCTTTTAATTTTATCTGTTCCCTTTACATTTAATTTTTATCTAACCTTAAATTTCCCCCTTTATACACTTTTCTTTTATCTTTCTCTTTACTTTCTTGATAAAAAAAAATTTTTTATTCTTTTTTATTTATTTTTAGTCCTAACAAGACCAGAGGGAATTATTCTTTTTCCTTTCTACATCTTATATAAGTTTTATAAAGATAAAAGATTTGATAATATTTTTTTTATTTTAACTTTAATTTTAATTTCCCTTTTTCCCTTTTTAATTAATAAAATTTTAACAGGTTACTTTACTACACTTGCTTTAAGGGCACAGAGTATTTTTTTTAATTATGAATTTAAGAGTGCTTTAATTACAGGTTTTAAAACTTTTTTTAAACATCTGGCAGCAATTTTTTTGGGGTTTCCAATTTTAAATATAAAAATTTCTGAATATCTTTCAAGTATAATTTATCCACCTCTTTTTCTTTTTTTTGTTATATTTTATCTCTTTAAAGAAAAAAATTTTTTAATAACATTTTTATTTATTTTATTTCTTTTAATACTTTTTCTTGATAGTTTTACAATTTTTACTGGAATTCATTTTTCGAGACACATTGCTTATTTTTATCCAGCTTTAATCTTATTTTTTTATAAGGGTTTAAAATATATAAGAAATTTTCTTCCTTATTTTTATTTTATTTATTTTCTTTTTTCTTTCTTTCCTTTTTTGAGCACTTTAAAAATTGATTTAGAGACCTCAAAAACTTTTAAAATTAATGCTTTAAAAGCAGGTTCTCTGATCCCTGATAAAAGTGAGGTTCTTCTCTATAGTGACCCTTATTTCTTTTTTTACAATATTGATAGATTAAAGATAAACTTTCTTTCTCCTTCTTTTAACCCTATATGTGCAAAAAAAATTGAAAATTTTATTGATAAAGATAAGTTAGAAAGAAAATACATTTATGTTATTAACACTTATTACAGTAATGCAGAGTATTATTATGATACTAAAGAAAGATTAATTTTAAAGAAACTAATTGATAGTATTTTTACCGATACTCTTTACAGAGAAAAAAATTTTATTTTACTTAAAAGAAAAAATTAGAGATTATAGAGAATTATCAATTATTTTTTTCATAAAATTTATTTTAAAAAGGAGGAAAAAAATTGTTTAGAGAAATTTTTTTATATTTATCCAGTAAAGACAATTTAAAAAATTACATTGAAAAGTTTCCACCTTCAAAAAAGCTTGTGGAAAGATTTGTTGCTGGTGAAAATCTTTATGATGCCGTTAATGCCATAAAAAATTTAAATTCAAAGAAAATTTCCTGTACCCTTGATAAACTGGGTGAAAGTTTAACTGATGAAGAAAAAATAAAGGTTGTAATTGATGATTATAAAAATATGTTAAAAATAATAAGGGAGGAAAATCTTGATTCTACAATTTCTATTAAATTAACTCATCTTGGACTTTTAATCTCTGAAAATTTAGCCTATCAATCTGTAAGAGAAATCGTTAAATATGCAAAGGAAATGAACAATAGAGTTTGTATTGATATGGAAAATTCACCTTTTACAGAAAAGACAATAAATATTTACGAAAAGATTTTTAAAGAATTTGGAAATGTTGGTGTTGCAATACAGAGTTATTTGAAAAGAACTCTTTCTGATTTAGAAAGGCTTTCTTCAATGGGAGCGGAAATAAGATTGTGTAAAGGAGCATATAAAGAGCCAAGGGAAATTGCCTATCAGAAAAAAAGGGATGTTGATGAAAATTATAAAAAAGCGCTTTTAATACTTTTTTCAAAGGAATCAATTGAAAAAGGGACATACCCCTGTGTTGCTACTCATGATGAAAAACTTATTAATTTCACTTATGAACTTGTTAAGAAGAATAATATTTCTCCTCTTAAATTTGAATTTCAGATGTTATATGGAATAAGAAGGGATTTGCAGGAAAAAATTGTAAGAGACGGTTTTAAAGTAAGGGTTTATGTGCCTTTTGGAAAGGATTGGTTCCCTTATTTTATGAGGAGACTTGGAGAAAGACCCGCAAATTTATTTTTTGTTGTAAAAAATATATTTAAGTCATGATTATATTTTTATTTTCCTTTTATTTTTATACCAATTTACTTTTTCCCATTTCAAAACCAAATGAAAAACCTGGAATTGGGAGGGAATTTGTTTTTATATATGGAATAAAAAAATTTAATTTTTATTTTGATTATTCTGAAATTGAAGTTTCATCAGGGACAGATATTTTTGTTAAAAATTATGAAGCAGGCTTTTATATTAAATTTTTAATTAAAAATCTGATAAATATTTCCCTTCATCCCGGTTTTGTTTATGGTGTAAAAGAGAAAAAAAATCTAACTGAAAAAGGTTACTTTTCTTCCTTTAATTTTTTAATAACTTTAAAAAGGGAAATTTTTCCATTTCTGGGAATGAAGTCATTTTATGATGGGAAAACTTTTTTAAATTATTTGAAATTAGGTTTATTTTTTGAATTTTGATGAGGAGTTTAAAAAAATTTTTAAGAAAATTATTTTTAAGAATATTTAAGCTAAATCCAGAAAAAAAATTTATTTCTTTGCCTTTAAGTCTTAAAAACTTTGATAAAGTAATAGTTATACATGATGGTGAAGAAAAAGAAATTGAAAAAATTTTAGAGGAAATGAATTTTAAAAACTATTTTGTAATAAAATTAGATAAAAAAAATGAGGATTTGTTTCTTGAAAAGATAACAAAAAAAACTTTAGTAATAGATTTATGTAAAGTTTCACAGAATATTTTTCTAAAATATCTTTCCAAAGATTTTCCTGTTTTAGGTATAAGAAGGGATTTAACCATTTCCCTTCCCGGTAGAGATTATCATAATTTTTTTGAGAATTTTTTGAAAATTCAGGGTCTTTAATTTTTTTAATTTTTAAGTTATAATAAATATTTGATTTTGAAATGAAAAAAATAATAGAGAAAGATATTTTGGTTAATAAAAAGGCAAAATCTGATTATGAAATTTTTGATACCTATATATGTGGAATTGTTTTAAAGGGAGCTGAGGTGAAGTCTTTAAGAGATGGAAGGGCTTCTATAAAGGATGCTTATGTAAAAATTGAAAATGGGGAAGCCTATATATATAAATTTCATATTTCACCCTATCCACCTGCTTTTAAATTTTTCCCTGATCCTGAGAGAAAAAAGAAACTTTTACTTACAAAAAGAGAGATTAAAAGGTTGATTGGTAAATGGAAGGAAAAAGGACTTGTTTTAATCCCTTTAAGGGTTTTTTTTAAAGGAAAATGGGCTAAAATAGAAATAGCGCTTGCGAGAAAGAAGAGAAAATATGAGAAAAAGGAATTGATTAAAAAGAGGGAAATGGAAAGAGAATTGAAAAGGGAGATGTTAAGGTGATTCTTTTAATATTTATAAATATACTTTTAAACCCACCCGAAATAGTTCAAAAAAAGGATACAGTTTATATTACCTTTGATGTAAAAGGTCCTCTTAAATACGAAAAATCTTTAAAGGAACAAAAATTAGAAATTAAAATAAGGGATATAGATTCTGTTTTTCCCTTTTCTTCAAAATTGAGTAATCCAATTTTAAAGGGTATTGAAATAAAAAAAATTGAAGGTGATGCTTTGATTCTTCTTGAATTAAGTTTCCTTTGTAAAAATTATAGAATAGAGAACAAAAGAGATTATTTTAGATTAACTTTAAGGGGGAATGTTCCTGATAGTTTATTTAAGGCTGAGGAAAAAAGAGAAAAAACTAAGCCAATTACTGAAAATAAAAAAATGAGAGCTATAAAAAGAATTGTAATAGACCCTGGTCATGGAGGAAGAGATTATGGAGCAGTAAGTAAAAAAGGAACAAAGGAAAAGGATATTAATTTAAAGGTAGCAAAATTTTTAAGAGAGGAACTTAAAAAAGAGGGTTTTGAGGTTTTTCTGACAAGGGAAGAAGACACCTTTATAACTCTTTCTGATAGAACAAAATTCGCCAATAAAATAGGTGCTGATCTTTTTATTTCTCTTCACTGTAATGCTTCACCGAGAGTTACTGAAACCTCAAATGGAGTTGAAGTTTATTTTCTTTCTGAAGCAAAGACTGACTGGGAAAGAGCTGTTGCTGCTCTTGAAAATGCTTCTTTGAAATACGAGTATCCTAATGAAAAGGTTCCGGATGGTATTATTGAGGCTATTCTTATGGATATGGCTCAAACTGAATATTTGTATGAATCCCAGAAACTTGCAGAGGTATTGCAGAAATCAATTTCCAAGGAATTGAATATACAAGATAGGGGTGTCAAGCAGGCAGGTTTTTATGTATTGAATGGATGTTATTCACCTGCTGTTCTTGTTGAGATGGGTTTTATAACAACACCTTCTGATGAAAAACTTTTAAAAGATGAGAAATATCAGAAAAATCTTACAAAGGCAATAGTCCAGGGTGTAAAAAAATTTAAAGAGTGGTTTGAAAAAACTTCCAATTTTACTCAATAATTTTAAATGGAAACAGAAAAAACTTTAATTTTCAAGTTAAAAAAAGAGGAAATTTCTCCTCTTATTGAAAGGATCTCAAAAGAGTATCAGAAAAATGTAAAAATTCAGGGTTTCAGGCCTGGAAAGGCTCCTATTGAAATTGTAAAGGCAAAATATAAAAAGGAAATAGAGGAAGATAGTTTAGAGGAATATATAAGGGAAAAAGTTTTAGAGGAAGTAAAAAAAGAGAATTCAAAACTTGCTTCACCTATTTATATAAAGGATAAAAAGATTTCTGGTGATGAATTTGAAATTACTGTTTCTTTTGAAATTCTTCCTTCTTTTGATGTTAGAGGATTTGAAAATATCAAAGTTGAAAAAAGGATTAGAAGAGCTTCACCTGATGAAATAGAAAAAAGGTTAAAGAAGTACCAGGAGTCTCTTGCTGAGTTAAGGGATAAAGAGGAAGGAGTAAAGGAAGGTGATTTTATTGTATTAAAATATAATGTTAATGATATTTCAGGCAGAGAGGTTTTAAAGGACAAAACGGAATCTTTTAGGTTTATAAGGGGAAATATTCCAGAGGAATTTTATAGAGAGATTGAAGGTAAAAAGAGAGGAGAACATTTTAAGGTAGCAAGAAACGAAAAAAACGGAACCTTTATATACGAGGGGAATATTCTTTCTGTTAAAGAAGTAATACTACCGCCTATTGACGATGAATTTGCAAGGATGTTTGAAATGGAAAGTCTTGAGGATTTTAAGAAGAAAATCGGGGAGGAAATTGCTGAAGATTTAAAAAGAGAAGCTGAAGAAGAGTTTGAAAATAAAATACTTGAAGAACTTTCAAGGATAAATAAAGTTCCTGTTCCAAGATATTATGTAGAGGAGGAATTAAGAGGAATTATTTCAAGGTATGGATTGAAGGAAGAAGAAGTGAATGAGAGATTTGAGGAATTTTATAAAGTTGCTGAGGAAAAGATTAGAAGAAGATTACTTCTTGAAAGGCTTGCAGAGCAGCTTAAAATTGAGGTAAAAAAAGAAGAGATAGAGGAAGAGATAAAGAGACTTGCAAGAGATTACAGAATGGATTTCGAAGTTCTTAAAAAAAGACTTGAAGAAAGAAACGTTCTTATAGAGATTGAATATTCAATTAAAAGAAAAAGAGCTATGGAGTTTTTAAAAAATAATGTTAAAATGGAGGTGATAATAGAATGAAAAACCAAACAATACCATTTGTTATAGAGCAAACAGGAAGATATGAAAGGGCATACGATATTTATTCCCGTCTTTTAAAGGATAGGATTGTTTTTCTTGGTATGCCTATAGATGACCAGGTGGCAAATCTTGTAATTGCTCAGCTTCTTTATCTTGAAGCAGAAAATCCAAAGAAAGATATATATCTTTACATAAATTCTCCGGGTGGTTATATAACATCTGGTCTTGCCATTTATGATACAATTCAGTATATAAGGCCTGATGTTAATACAATATGCATAGGAATGGCGGCAAGTATGGCAGCAGTTTTACTTGCAGCAGGAACAAAAGGTAAAAGGTATGCATTACCCCACTCAAGAATTATGATTCATCAGCCTTTTGGTGGAGTTCAGGGACAGGCAATTGATATTAAAATTCATGCAGAGGAAATAATGAGGATGAGGGATATGTTAAATGAAATTCTTGCAAAACATACAGGCCAGCCAAAGGAAAAAATAGAAAAGGATACTGATAGAAATTATTTTATGTCACCACAGGAAGCACTTAATTATGGTCTTGTAGATGAGATTATAACTTCAAGAAAAGAACTAAAATGAGGGAGAAGAGGTTAATTCCAGGGAAAGAAATTAGGTGTTCTTTCTGTGGAAGAGCAGAGGCACAGGCAAGAAGGCTCTTTTCAGGGGCAGGTGCTTTTATTTGTGATGACTGTGTTAAATTCTGTTATGAATTAATGTTTGAGGAGGAAAAGGATAGAAAACTAAAGACAGATTTTTATTTTTCAATACCGAGTCCACAAGAAATAAAAAGAGAACTTGATAAATATGTTGTAGGGCATGAAAGGGCAAAGAAGATTTTATCTGTTTCTGTTTATCAGCACTATAAGAGGATAGTTTTGAATGATAAAAATATTGAAAAGAGTAATGTTCTTTTAATAGGACCAACAGGAACAGGTAAAACTCTTCTTGCAAAAACACTTGCAAAAATTCTTTCTGTTCCTTTTGCTCATGTTGATGCAACTCCTTTAACAGAGGCTGGTTATGTTGGGGAGGATGTAGAAAATATTCTTTTGAGATTATTGCAGGCAGCAGATTTTGAAATAAGAAAAGCAGAAAGGGGTATTATTTATATTGATGAGATAGATAAAATTGCAAGAAAAGGAGATTCACCTTCAATAACAAGGGATGTTGGAGGTGAAGGTGTTCAGCAGGCTCTTTTGAGAATTCTTGAAGGG
Source organism: candidate division WOR-3 bacterium (assembly GCA_039803925.1). Taxonomy (NCBI): domain Bacteria; kingdom Pseudomonadati; phylum Caldifarciminota; species Caldifarciminota bacterium. The sequence goes on from JBDRZL010000005.1 coordinate 54,866, forward strand.
ACAATTGCAAATGTTCCACCTCAGGGAGGTAGAAAACACCCTGAGCAGGCTTTTATTCCAATGGATACTACGGGTATTCTATTTATATGTGGAGGAACATTTGTTGGACTTGAGAAAATAATTGAAAATAGAAAGTTAAAAAGTTCGCTTGGTTTTATTAAGAAGGATGAACACAGTGAAAGGTATTTTGATATTCTTCCTGATGATATAATTGAATACGGTTTTATTCCTGAATTTGTTGGAAGGTTACCTCTTATTGTAACTCTTGACGAGCTCACAGAGGATGAGCTTTATAGGATTCTTGATGAACCTGAGAATGCTATTTTAAAGCAGTATGAAAAGATTTTTGAGAGTGAAGGTATAAAACTAATTTTTAAGGAAGGTTTAAAGAGAGAAATAGCAAGGAGAGCAAAAAAACTTGGTATGGGTGCAAGGGGTTTAAGGATTTTTATTGAGAATCTTTTATTTGATGCTATATATAGATTGCCTTCTTTTAGGGGAAAATATAAGTATTGTATAGTGGATGAAAGTTCTTTTGATACAAAAAAAGTTAAATTTACAAATAAAATAAATTTTTAATTTCAGATTAAGTTCTTTAAATTATGGAAATAAAGCCAGTTTATCTTATGCAGCCAATACCATATTTTGGAGAAGAGCTTGATTATCAAAATTTTATATGTGAGCCTAAAATAGATGGGTGGAGAATGCAAGTTTTAAGGTATTTAAACGGAAAAATTGAGTTCTGGGGGAGAAGACTTGAAAAAATTCCAAACTGGACTTATAGACTTAATTATCTTATTGAAATTGCTGAAAAGTTTTTACCTCCTGGCACAATACTTGATAGTGAACTTTATGATGAAAGGGGGAGAAGGTTTATTCCTTCATTATTTACAAAAAAGGGTGGAAAGCCGATCATTTATGTGTTTGATATTTTATTTTATAAGGGTGAAAAAGTTTATGAGAGGAAATTGATGGAAAGGAAGAAAATTCTTGAAAGTATAAATTTTTTACCTCCCTTTAAATTGATTGAATATAAAAAAATAATTAGTAAAGATGATATTTTTAATTTTTTAAAAGAGGCAAAGGAAAAAGGTAATGAAGGTATAATATTAAAACACATAAAGTCAAAATATATAATTTTAGAAGAAGGTCCTTCTTCAACAGAATTCTGGATAAAAATTAAATAATAGCAATTTGAAAAATTTTAAGAGATAAATTAACATGTTATAATCTGAAAGAAATAGAAAAAATATATGATAAGATAGAGGCTAAAAAGATTAAGATTATATAGTTTTATGAAAAATATGATATGGAGAAAGGTTAAAGTAGAGGAGGAATTAAATATAGGTTACCATTTTTTTGAAAATTTTCAGCTGGGAAGTCACACTTTTTAAGGTATAAAGTAAAAGCATTTTTAGAATATTATTTCTATTATGCCTAATATATCCTTCACCCTTAATTTTCAAAAAACAAAGGCTTTATAATTTTATGGTAGCCGCACCCTTCAGGGTGCGAAAAAATTCGCAATCAAATTTTCTGAAAAATAGACAACAAAGCAACAGAAATGCTTTTGGATTTAAAAAAATTGCGGTATATTTATGGAAGAAAAATTAAAAACATTTTGTCGTAGGCCCCCTTGTAATCTTATTGAGCAAGAAAAATTCAATATTGTATAGTATTCTGCAGATATTTGAATTTTTCGTTTATTTTTTTTATAATTTAAAATATGAAAATAATAACTATTCCAAAGGTATTAAGGGAAAAACTTGGGGATGATGGAGTTGATGCATTAATTGAGCTTTTAAATGCTTCTAATGAAAAACTGAAAATTGATTTAATTGAGTTACAGACTGAAAAATATGAAAGGAGACTTGCTGAAGAAACAGCAAAGATTGATAAAAGGATAACTGAAGAAACAGCAAAGATTGATAAAAGGATAACTGAAGAAACTGCAAGACTTGATAAAAGAATTACTGAAGAAACTGCAAGACTTGATAAAAGAATTACTGAGGAGATTTCAAAATTAAGAGCTGAATTTAATGAAAAAATTTCAAAAACTTATGCGAACATAATAAAATGGATGTTTATATTCTGGGTAGGACAGATAAGTGTTATGACTTTAATATTTTTTTCCTTTTTAAAATTTATTAGATAATGATAAAAAGGAAAATTGAGGCGAAATGCGAAGGATTTTATGAGAAAATGCTTATGTTGAGAGATTTAAAGAGGACTATATAATAACATTTTGTATGTAGTAGGCACTCCTAAAAATTTATTGAACCAGAAAAATTTAATATTGTTATGGTATTCTACAACAATCGAAAAAGTATTTTTTCTCCCTTTTGATTTCTTGCTTTTAAAAAAAATTAAATCTAAGGCGAGCATTAAAATATGATATAGTTATAAAATATCAAGGGATAAAAAAAATTTTTACTTCAGCAATATTTCTTTATTTCAAAAATACAAATTTTTTTCTTATTTTATTTTGTGATATTTTGCCCTCTATAAAATAAGTACCCGAAGGAATTTTTTTATCTAATTTTATTCTGATTTTGCCAGGGGGATAGAAGCCCTTTATTAAATAATCAATTTTTCTTCCTGAAACATCAACAATGCTAAGTTCAACAAAACTTTTTGTAATACCGCCTAATCTTTTAATACCTTTTTCCTCTTGAATATTTAATACAAAATAAATTTTTCCATCTTCGTATACGATTATCATATCACCCGGTTTTACATCATATTTGGCAAGACTATCAATACTATATCCTATTTTGAGAGGGAAAAGAACCACTCTATCATTATATGTATCAGTTACATAAAGGAATTTTTTATCTATTGATAAACCCTTGGGCTGTTTTAAACCATTTTCTAATTTCTTTCCATAAATGTTTAATAAAACATTTCCGAATTTATCAAACTTCTGAATTCTGTTATTATGCTGATCTGAGACATAAAGGGAACTATCCATGTCTATTACAATATCGTAAGGATGAGAGAATTCACCTCGCTCTACGCCTTCCTTTCCTATTGTTTTTTTAAATTTTCCATTAATATTAAAAACTTCTACTCTGTTATTCTGTCTGTTTGCAATGTATATTAAAGTATCAAGAATGAAAATGCCGTGGGGCTGGTTAAGTTTTCCAGTTGTATCTCCATATTCACCAAATGATCTTATATAATTACCCTGCTGATCAAAAACATTTATTCTGTGGTGATGTATATCCGAAACATAGATATTTCCATTTTTATCAAAAGAAACACCACCAGTTTGGTTAAATATATGTGGGCCACCGAATTCAAAAAGGTAATTGCCTTTTAAATCAAAAATTTCAATTCTTGAATTATTTCTATCAGATACAAAGAGTTTATTTTTGTAATAAGATATGAAATCGGGCTGTATGAATTCACCTTTATTTTTTCCGTGTTTTCCAAATGTTAAAATAAAATTACCATATTTATTGAATTTCTGAACTCTGTCATTTTGAGAGTCAGCAATATATATGAATTGAGAATCAACTGCTAAATCACATGGGAGTCTTAATTGTGAAGGATTAAGTCCTTTTTCACCAATTTTAAGCACTGGTTTTGGTTCACCAGCATATATAAGGACCTCATCGGTAGAAATGTTGTTGGAAAAATCACTTGCTATAAGAATGATTTTATATAATCCTTCTTCAACTGAGTCAGCATTAAAAATTGCAAGTGGTTCATTTATTTTTTCTTGTGTTCCAAATGATGCATAAACTAAAGAATCCTTAGTATTTTTTATCCATATGTAATAGTATTTTAGATAGGAATTATCCTTTACTCTTCCGCATATTTTTATTTTTCCATTTACAAATGTGCTATCAGGAGGTGATATAATTTTACATTCAGGGGGTATGTTATCAGTTATTTCTCCTATCTGAAAAGCCATTATTCCTGATTTTGGACCCCATTTTTCCGCTGCAAACAGTTTATCTTTATAAATATGGATTCCTGTTAAATAGTTAAATTTCCCCAGTCCTATTCCATTTTCTCCATATGTCCATACAGTATCACTTAAATCAGGATAAAATTTAATTATTTTATCGTGTCTAACTGATGCATACACAAATCCTGCATCATCAACATCAATCATAAAAGGAAGCCCCTGCCTTTTACCTATTCTTCTTCTTTTTTCAAAAAAATTGAAGGAATTTATAATTTTTTTTACACCTGATGAGTCTTTAAACATTACAATTCTCCCATTTCCCGGGTCAGATACATATATTATATTATTATTTACACCGTTTTCCTTTCCCACAACAACATCCTGTGGTGCTACAAAAAATAACATTTTTCCCCATCTCCTTGGAGATCCGCATACATATCCATATTTTCCAAAGGAATCAACAACTATTCCATCATATGTGAATTTAAATATTTTTCTTTTAGACATATCAGTTACAAAAAGTTTATCATCTTCCTGAATTTCTGGTGTTCCATTATCAGAGTAATCAATACCCCAGGGTGTTATTAATATACCTTCCCCAAAAGTTTTAAGGAAATAAGGAACCGGTATTTTAATTTTTCCCCAGGATACAGGGATTTCTAAAATTTTTATTTCCCACATTGATATTCTTCCATTTCCAGGGTCAGATATATAAAAATAGGGGAATTTACCGTCAATGTCTATATTTCCTTTAAACTGGTGGGGCTGTGTTCCAAATTCTCCAAACCATCCAATATCTTCCGCTCCTTCAAAAGTGAAGCAGATTCTTACTTTATAATCTGTTACAAAAATCATTTTCCCTGCTGGTGTTTCAATTACACAGATATTATAGTGGAGAAAAAAGAATTCACATCCTTTATAAATCTGGCAAGCAATTTCCTTGCAGAATTTGTCAATTCTCTGTGGCTCTGTAACAAGTGGAATGGGAGTAAGTTTTGCTTGTGGATTTTTTAATATTTTTAAATAGTCCTTATTTTCAGTAAAGAGAGGAGATTTAATTAATGGGTAAGGAGTAAGGGATATTTTATTGATATGGAATTTTTTCAATTCATAAGGTAAAATATCATTTTTTTTATTTCCTGCAAGGAATATAAAATAAAAATAAAAGATTCATTTTGCCTTTCTTATTTTACCCCATATTTTTATTGCATTTTTTCTTTCCATTTCAAGAATCGGGTTATCTGAATATTTCTTCTCAATATAATCGTAAACAATTTTACTTTTTTCATCTTCCATATCACGAAGGTAGCCGTAAGTCAATAAAGTATACTGTGATTTTGGATAATAAGTAAATAATGTATCAAGTATTGAAATAATCTCATTTATTCTTCTTTCCTTTATATAAATTTGGGAAAGTTTATAATAAAAAAGGGGAAGAAATTCTTTTTTTCTGTATTTTTTTATAAACTCCCTTAAATCCGATTCTGAGTATTTAAAGTATCCTTTACCTTCTATCCATAGACCAAAGGAAAGTATTCTAACAATCTTACTAAGTTCAGGATCTTCTATACTTTTAAACCTTATAGTATCGTTTACCTCATACTCTAAATCCTCAACATGAAATCCCCAGTATGAAAGATTTTTATCTTCTGTTTTTAAAATAATTCTTTTAAAGTAGTATGTTTTTTTAAAATTAAAAACGAGATCTTTGGAACTCCCAAAAACGAAAACAGAATCCTTAGGCATTAAAGTGAATTTAAAGTCATTCACCCACTTCCAGGCTCCGGCAGATTTTTCATTAGGTTTGGGCATGAAGGGTCTAAAATAGTAAATAGATGGATCAAAAACAATTTTTCCATCTTCATCATAGATATCTAACCATATACAGGTAAAGTTTGGAAGGGGTAAGTAAGACCACATCCACGGCAAAAATATGGTAACAGGATTTTCGGAGATATTCTTTAATACAGCGTAGAAGAGTATTTCTTCTTCTTTATAATACTCTTTTTTTCTTTCAAAAATTCCCCCTCTTAGAGAGAGGGAATGATTTAATAAGGTGAATAAAAGTAAAAAATTTATCATTCATCATCCTCCCTTTTTCCTTATAGCTGTGTCAAGTTTTGCAGTATCAAACCTTGGATATATCAAAAAAGAAGTGTATGGTGTATCTAAAATTTTAGGTAAACTTACATCAACAGTATTAGTGTGATCCCTTAATGGAGCTCCTATTATGTGCCAAACACCATTTCCTGGACCTTGCTCTGTCCCTTCTTTTTTCGTTTCACAAAAATAAAAAATCATAATAGTATAAATAATAAATACCATTTTATTAAATCCTGAACCCCTCATAATAAATTATACTTTTTTTTCAAAAAAATCAAGTTTCTATAAAACAGAGCAAAATTAAGACCTTACTTTCTCCTTTTTTCAAACTTTTTTAATTGTTTTTTAAAAAATTCATTTTCGGGTTCTTTTTCAAGGGCTTTTTTTTCCCAGTAAATTGCCTTCTCATAATCACCTGCTGCAAAATATGCCTCTGCTAAGGTATCCATTATATTCGGGTCATCTGGATCAAGTTCTAATGCCCTTTTAGCAGCCTCTATCGTCTCCTCAGGAAAAACCTTTCTCAAAGCAAATTCCCAGGCAAGAGAATTGTAAACTTCAGGAGATTTAATATCACTTTTTAATGCCTTCTTTAGGAGTTCATGTGCTCTTTCAAGAAAAATCCTTTCCTTTTTCTTTTCTTCCTTAGAAAGTCTTAAATAAGCAGGAGCAAGAAAAACAAACTGCCACATTTCATACTGCCTTTTAAGTTCCTTAACTGGCTCAGGATTATCAACAACTTTTAAATCAAGGAGCCTATCGTCAACACCCTCATATCCACCCCTTTTCCTTACAACATACAAAGCAGCAGACTGTTTACCTCTTTTATCTCCTCCTTTTGCTTCACCAGCCTCAAGAGCTAAAAGAAGCCTTTCAGCAAGTGGTAACCCCTTTGTGTTTTCAAAAACAATGAGCATTGTATCAATAACTTTTTCACTTACAAGAATATTTCCCTGAACAGCAACATACATTTTATTTTTGTGACCTGCCCAGAATATTGTTGATTTACCTGTAAAAGAAGCAGAATTTCCCCATCTATCAACAATTCCAACCTGTCTATCTTGGGGTGAAGTATCTCTTTCAAGAATTATTTTTAAAACTTCATCAGCTTTTTTACCTTTTCTTAAAAGTTCAAGTGCCCATGGACCAAAATAGGGATTTACAAGGGCCTGGGTAGCAACAGCACCTACATTTGCCTCAAGCCATGGCACAATATACCCTACATCAAAAACTCTTGAAGCAACAGCAACTCCCCATTCCTCTGTCTCAGGATCCATAGCCACAATTGAAAAAGTATTTGTTTCTCCCTTTATAGAAAAAATAAGTAAAATTAAAAGTTTCATATTTTATATCTTCCTTTAAAGAATTTTAAAAAAATTATTTTCCTATTTCCCCTTCACCGAAAAGTGCAATTTTGAGTATTTCGTAAGATAAAAGAGCACATTTCATTCTTACAGGAGAAAGTTCAATTCCAAGGCTTTTTAAATGTTCATCTTTTGTATAATTTTTCAGTTCTTCAATTTTTTTGCCTTTTATATATTCTGTAAGAATAGAAGCAGCAGCTTGAGAAATTGCACAACCCCTTCCTTTAAACTTTACATCCTCAATAACACCATCTTTTATCTTAAACTGCATTTTTATTTCATCACCACAGAAAGGGTTCCCCCCCTCATAAACTATATCAGGATTTACCATTTCTCCATAATTCCTGGGGTTTTTATAATGGTCAAGTATAATTTCGTAAATTTCTTCAATCATTTTTTAATTTTAAACCTTTTCATAAAAATTTTTCATTTCATTTATTATACTTCTCGCTATAACAATTTTCTGTATTTCACTTGTTCCTTCATAAATCTCTGTAACCTTTGCAGCCCTAAATAATCTCTGAACATCATGTTCCCTTGAATAACCAAGAGACCCATGAATCTGAAGAGCTTTATCAGTAACCCACATTGCTGTTTCTGATCCGTAAAGTTTAGCCATTGATGACCACTCAGAAAATTTCTCTCCCTTCTGTTTTAAATAGGCTGCTTTATAAGTTAAAAGCCTTGCTGCCTCAATCCTTGTTCTCATTTCAGCAAGATAAAACTGAATTGCTTGATGCTCATAAAGTTTTTTCCCGAAGGTTTCCCTCTCAAAGGAAAATTTTACTGCATGTTCAAAAGCACCCTGTGCAATTCCAACTGCCTGAGCCGCTATCCCTATTCTTCCAGCATCTAAAACACTCATCGCAATTTTAAAACCCTCTCCTTCATTACCGAGCCTCATATCTTCAGGAATTACATAATCCTCAAAGGTTAATTCACAGGAGTAAGCTGCCCTTATACCGAGTTTTTTTTCAGGTGGTGATTTTATAATTCCCTTTTTTTCAGTATCTACAATAAAACATGTTATCCCGTGATGTTTTTTTTCAGGTTCAGTAACAGCAAAAAGCAAAATATATTTAGCATGAGAACCATTTGTAACCCATACTTTTTTCCCATTTATTACATATTCATTTCCTTTTTTTATTGCTCTTGTTTTTAAATTTGAAGCATCACTTCCTGCATGAGGTTCAGTTAAGGAAAAGGCTCCAATTCTTTCGCCTTTTGCTATGATAGGTAAAATTTTCCTTTTCTGTTCCTCTGTTCCAAATTTATAAATTCCATAACAGAAAAGGGAATTATTAACTGACATAATAACACCATGAGAAGGACAAACCCTTGATATTTCCTCAACAGCAATTGCATAGGATATTGAATCCATACCAGCACCACCGTATTCTTCCGGTATTTCCATTCCCATTAATCCCAGTTCCCCCATTTTTTTTATATTTTCTTCTGGAAAAATTTCTTCTTCATCAATCTTATTAGCAATTGGTTCTATCTCATTTTTAACAAAGTCTCTAACCATATCCCTTATCATTTTATGTTCTTCTTTAAGTTCAAAATCCATATTAATTGGTTTTTTTAGAAAGGAATAGAACCTTTAAAAATTTAATTATATTGATTTAAGAGGTCCAGAATAAAATTTTCTTTTTTAAAATTTTTCTTTTTATTTTATTTATATTGGCTTTTGTTATTAAATAACCCTTTTCAACAAATTCATCTATTTTATCAAAATCAGCCCAGGATAAATTCTGTGTATCAAAGGTAATAAGAAAATCGGATTCTTTAATTTCTCTTTCTTCAAAATAAACCCTGTGAAACTGTAAAATTCTCTGATAGAATTCATAACCACCTCTAAAATCTTTTCTGGTTTCAATTTCATTTTTAACTCTTGAAGTTATTATAAATCTTGGATTATATAATTTTTTCAAAAAATATACCGGTGAATTTGAGATTACACCACCATCAACTAAAATTCTTCCTTCCTTTTTAAGGGGAGGTAAAAATCCAGGTATTGCTGAAGTTGCAATTACCGCATCTTTTACTAATCCTTCATTTATATAAACATATTCTCCTTTAACAAGATCAAAGGCAGTAACAAAAGTTTTTAGTTTTAAATCTTCAAACCTTAAATCCCCAAAAATTTCTTCTGCTGCTTCATAGGTTTCTTTTAAAGGAATAACTGATTCTGACAAAAAAGCTTTAGCAAGATTTATTCTTTCCACTATGGCATCGTGTATTCTCTTAAAAATATTTTTTTCCTCTCTTGTAAAAACATCAAAACCAAGTTTTTTTAGAATTCCCCTTTCAATGCTTTCTTTTATTTTATCATAAACAAATTTCCAGGAAAGTTTATAGGAGTAAAGAATTCCTATAATTCCTCCAATACTTGTTCCCCCAATACATTCTGGTTTTATACCCTCTTCCTCCATTGCTTTTAAAAAACCAATATGAACTAAACCCCTTGCACCACCTCCAGAGAGAGAAAAGGAAAAAAAAGGTCTTTTTGAAAAAATTTTTCTCATTTTTGTTTATTATTATAAGTTTAAAAAAATTTGAAATAAATAAAAAAATAAGATATAATAAAACTCTGAAACTTTAATTTTGAAAATATTTGGTCAAAAGGAGGTAAAAAATGCGAGTTAAAAGTGGACCAAAAACAAGGAGAAGACATAAAAAAATAAGGGAAATGGCAAAAGGTTATTACGGACAAAAAAGTAAAACCTTTAGAAAGGCTAATGAGGCAGTTTTGAAATCCCTAAGATATGCTTACAGACACAGAAAGGAGAAAAAGAGAGAATTTAGGAGACTTTGGATAGCAAGGATAAATGCAGCCTGTAGAAATCTTGGTGTTAAATACAATGAATTTGTTCACAATTTAAAAGAAAAGGGTATATTATTAAATAGAAAGATGTTAGCCTATCTTGCAGTTAATGAACCAGAAAGTTTTAAAGAAATTGTTGAAAAAGCTATGGCAAGTTAATGGAAATTGAGAAACTCAAAGAAGAAGTTAAAAGAAATTTAGAAAAGGTAAAAAATAAAGAGGATTTAGAAGAAATAAGAATTAAATATCTTGGCAGAAAGGGAATTCTAAAAGAATCCTTTGACAAACTAAAAGATATTGAGCCTGAAAAAAGAAAAGAATTGGGAAAATTATTAAATGAAGTAAAAGAGTTTCTTGAAAGGGAAATAGAGTTAAGAAAAAAAGAATTTGAGATTAAAAGGAAAAAAGATATAGACCCGACTTTACCTGGTTTATTAAAAAAGAGAGGTTTTTTACATATTTTAAAAGAGGAGATTAAAAGAATAGAGGAAATTTTTGTTGGACTTTCCTTTGAAGTAGAAACCGGTCCTGAGATTGAGTCTGAATTTAATAATTTTGAAGCATTAAACATTCCGGAATGGCATCCTGCAAGGGATATGCAGGCAACCCTTTTTCTTGAAAGAAAAGGATTTTTACTAAGAACCCACACTTCACCAATTCAAATAAGGGTAATGTTAAGAAAAAAACCACCAATTAGAATAATAGCCCCAGGTAGGGTCTATAGACGTGATAACTTTGATGCTTCCCATTCTCCTGTATTCCATCAGGTGGAAGGGCTTTACATTAATAAAAATGTAAGTTTTTCAAATTTAAAAGGAACAGTTGAGCTATTTCTGAAAGAATATTTTGAAAAGAAGGATCTTGAAATAAAATTTGAACCATCTTACTTTCCTTTTACAGAACCTTCTGCTGAAGTTTCTATATTATGGGATACAGGTGAAGGAAAAAGATTTCTTGAAATTGCAGGCTGCGGAATGGTTCACCCCAATGTTTTAAAAAATTGTAACATTAATCCTGAAGAGTGGAATGGATATGCTTTTGGAATGGGAGTTGAAAGACTTGTTATGGTTAAATACAAAATACCTGATATAAGACTTTTTTATGAAAATGAAAGAAGTTTTCTAAAACAATTTTCAATATGAAGGTAACATATAACTGGTTAAAAGAATATGTTGATTTAAATATTTCCCCAAAGGAGCTTTTAGAAATTTTTGGAAAACTCGGAATGCCTGTTGAAGAATTCACTGATTTTAGAAAAGGAAAAGAAAATTTAATGGTAGCAGTAATTGAAGATATTGAAAGGCATAAAAAGAAAGATAATCTTTTTGTTTTAAATCTAAGAACAAAAAAGGGAAACTTTAAGACTATTTCAGGAGCTCCTTTCCTTGAAAAAGGTAAAAAAGTTATCTTTGCTCCAAAAGGAACTATCCTGAAAGATTACATTGTTGAAGAAAAAGTTATAAGAGGAGAAGAATCTCTTGGCACAATTGTTTCAGAGGAGGAACTATCCCTTGCTGATAAAAGTGAAACAGTTATTTTTCTTGATGAAAAGATAAGTTTAGAAGATGACCCTTTAGAGATTCTTGGATTAAATGATTACATTTATGAGCTTGAAATTTACCCTAATAGACCTGATTTACTTTCTGTAATTGGAATTGCAAGGGATATTTCTGCGTATTTGAATCTTGAATTAAAAATACCTGAAATTAAGAAGATTAAAGAAGAGGAAATAGATTTTAAAATTGAAATTGAAGAAAATGCTCCATGTGATAGATATGTGGGTTTAATTATTAAGGATATAAAAGTAAAGGAAAGTTCTTCAAAAATTAAATACAGGTTAAATTTATGTGGAATAAGAGCAATAAATTCAGTTGTTGATGCTACAAACTATGTGATGCTTGAAACAGGTCATCCCTTACATGCCTTTGATTTAAATAAGATTAGAGAAAAAATTATAGTAAGAAATGCTAAAAAGGGAGAGAAAATTTTATGTCTTGATTCAAAATTGAGGGAACTGGATGATGAGGTTATGGTTATTGCTGATAGAGAAAAGCCCCTTGCAATTGCAGGTGTAATAGGTGGTGAAGAATCAGGAGTAAGGGAAGATACAAGAGATATTTTATGTGAGAGTGCCTTTTTTGAAAAGATAAATATAAGAAAAACAGGTAAAAAACTTAACATTCAGACAGAATCCTCTTACAGGTTTGAAAGGGGTGCTGATTTTGAAATGGTTTATTACGCAGCTTGCAGATTAAGAGATTTAATTCTTGAAACATCAGGTGGTATTCCCTTTAAACCTATTGATGTTATAAAAAATGAATATAAAAAGAAAAAAGTTTTTTTAAAAGAAGAAAAATTGAAAAGAATTCTTGGGAACGAGTTTTCTCTTGAAAAATCAAAAGAAATTCTTGAAAGGCTCTATATAAAATCTAATTTAAATAATGGTATTTTAGAGGCAGAGATACCAAGTTTCAGAAGGGATATTGAAATTGAAGAAGATTTGATAGAAGAGGTTGCAAGAATTTATGGTTATGAGAATTTTAAATCAGAGGCAGAAGAAGTTTCTTCTTTTATAGGAAAAAGAGATGTTACAGAGGATAGGATAAGGGAGCATTTTAAGGGTGAGGGATTTCTTGAATGTGTCAATATTTCTTTAATTGAAGAAAAGGAGGCAAATTTATTTTCTGAAAAATATTTAAAAATAAAGAATCCCCTTTCTGAAAGATTTTCTGTTTTAAGATCATCACTTTTGCCTTCTCTTCTTTTTTCCTTAAAAAACAATTTAAGAAAAAATGAGAAAATTCAAAAACTATTTGAAATAGGTAAGGTTTTTTATGAAGATTATAGTGAAGAAAAGAAACTTGGTTTACTTTTAGCAGATGTTAAGGAGGAAAATTGGTTAAAAAGTAAAGAAGTTGAACCCTATTTTGAATTAAAGGGAATTTTAGAAAGTTTTTTTGAGAATTTTGAGGACAGTTTATATTTTGTTGAGGAGAATTTTTCCTTTTTTGAGTATGGGGCAAAAATTATAATAGATGATAAAGAAATAGGTTTTATAGGAGAGGTAAAAGAGGAAATTTTAAAATATTATGATTTAAAAGTTCAGAGTGTTTATTCTGAAATTTCCCTTGATAAAATAAAATTAAAAGATACTTTAGTTTTTAAACCACTTTTCTTATATCCTTCTCTTTCAAGGGATCTTTCTTTTGTTGGTTCAGAGGAAATAAGAGCTCAGGAATTAATTAAGGCTTTAAAGGAGTTAAAAAGAGAAACTTTAATTGAAAAGTTTGTTCTTTTTGATGTTTATAAAGGGAAACCCTTAAAAGAAGGAGAGAAAAATTTTACATTCAGAGTATTTTTTAGAAGTATGGATAAAACTCTTTCTGAAAGGGATGTGGACAAAGAGGTAGAAAAAATAGTAAAATATATAGAAGAAAAAACAGGATATAGGTTAAGGGGATAGGGTTCTATTCCCCGGTTAGGTTTAAGGAGGAACTGGATGGATGAAATTTTGATTATGCTTGAAAACAAAATTGAGGAACTTATTTTAAAACTTAAAGAATTTAAAGATTATAAGGAGAAAGTTCAGCATCTTGAAAGGGAAAATGCTGAATTAAAGGAAAAATTGAATAATGTTCTTGCAAGGATTGAGAGTCTCGTTAATAAGATAAAAGAGGTAGAGGGTTAGATTGGAAAGAATAAGGGAAGTTGTGATAAGAGGAAAAAAATATGAAGTAAGAACTGATTTATCTGATGAGGATTTAAAAAATGTTGTGAATATAGTCAACGATATCCTACTTGAAAGTGAAAAAAGCACTGTGACACCTGATTTTGAAGTTATAAGTATCTTAGCTCTTCTTTCCCTTGCTGAAAAAGTATATTTTTGCGAAAAAAAATTTGATTTAGCCCAAAAAAAAGTTTATAGTTTAATCAGGAGGATAGAGAATATATAAAATGAAGGAGATGAAAAATGCTTTTTATGGAAAAAGAAAAAAAGGATTTTGTTCCTTTAGCCTGGCGGGTTTCACCAAAAACCTTAGAGGAGTTTGTAGGACAAGAGCATATAATTGGGGAAAATGCCCCTTTAAGAAAATTACTTGAAAAGGGTAAGTTATTTTCTTCCATATTTTACGGTCCGCCAGGAGTAGGAAAAACAAGTCTTGCAAAATTAATTGCAAGATATATAGATGTTCCTTTTTATCACTTAAATGCTTCAACTTGTGGTGTTAAGGAGGTAAAAAAAGTATTAGAGGAAGCAGAGAGGTATTTAAAAACAAATGGTAAGGCACCTCTTTTATTTATAGATGAAATTCACAGGTTTAATCGCTTGCAACAGGAAATTCTCCTTTCATCAGTAGAAGAAGGGAAAATTATTTTTATCGGTGCTCTTGTTTTAAATCCTTTTTTTGTTCTTGATAAGGCTCTTATTTCAAGGACTTATGTTTTTGAATTTAAACCCCTTTCTGAAGAAGATTTAGTTAAGATTTTAAAAAGAGCTTTAAAGGAATATCCTGAGATTGAGGTAAAGGAAGAACTTCTTTTAAGATTAGCATCTTTTTCCGAAGGTGATGCAAGGAGAGCCCTTAATTTACTTGAAATACTCATTGAGACAAAGAATGGTAAGGGTGAAATTAAAATGGAAGACCTTGAAAATTTCAATTTTTATTTCAGGTATGATAAAAAGCAAGACGAACATTATGATTTTATTTCAGCCTATATTAAATCAATGAGAGGTTCTGATGCAGATGCAGCTCTTTATTACCTTTTTAGAATGCTTGAAGCAGGTGAGGATCCAAGATTTATTTTTAGGAGAATGCTTATTTTTGCCTGTGAGGATGTGGGGTTATCTGATCCTTATGCAATAGTTTTAATAACTTTACTTGCAAATGCTTTTGAAATGGTTGGATTGCCTGAGGGCGAGTTTTTTTTAAGTATGGGAACAATTTACCTTTCCCTTGCGTCAAAATCAAATAGTGTATTAATTTCTATGTCAAATGCAAAAAAATATGTAAGTGAGAAAAAAATAAGTGAGGTCCCTTTACATTTAAGGGACTCCCACTATCCTTCAGCAAAAAAACTTGGAAGGGGGATAGGTTATCTATACCCCCACTCAGACCCTGAAGCTATTTATCAAAAATATATGAAAGAATTTTTCCCTATTGTTTTTTTAAAGGGAATCGGTAAGGAAAAAGACTTACTTTTAAAACTCAAGGAAATAAGATATAAAAGATATAAATATAAAGAAGGAGGTGAAAAATGATACTCTTAATTATCTCTATTTTTTCTCTGCTTTCAGGAATTATAACGGGTTATATTGTTTCAAAATATATTATAGAGAATTCTTTAAAGAAGAAGAAAGAAGACTCTAAATCTATTATAGAGGAAGCAAAAAGAATGAGAGAAGAAATTATAGCAAAAGCAAAATCTGAGGCTGAAGAGATTGCAAGGAAGGAGAGGGAAAAGGTTGATTTACAGTATGCAAAGGCAAGAAGGGAATTAGAAAAATTCAAAAAGGAGCTTCAGGATAAGGAGTACCAAATAGAAAGAAAAGCAGAACTTATTTTAAGAAAGGAAGAGGAACTTAAGGTAAAAGAAAAGGAAATTTCTGAAAAGGAAAGAATTTTAAGATCAAAGATGGAAAGGTTAGAACAGACATTAACTGAGGAAATGAAGAAACTGGAAGAAATCTCTGGAATGACCCGTGAGCAGGCAAAAAGAGAACTTCTTAAAATCATTGAAGCAGAAGCAAGACTTGAAGGTGCTCAGCTTATCCACAGGATAAGAGAGGAGGCAAAACAGAATGCTCAAAGGGAGGCAACAAAAATTATAATTACAGCTATGCAGAGACTTGCTTCACAGGTCTCCTCAGAATCTTCTGTTACAGTTATACCCCTTGCCTCTGATGAAATAAAAGGTAGAATTATAGGAAGGGAAGGTAGAAATATTAGAACCTTTGAATCTCTGACAGGTGTGGAAGTGATTGTTGATGATACACCGGGTGCTGTTATTTTATCTTCCTTTGACCCTGAAAGAAGGGAAATTGCGAGAATCTCAATGGAAAGGCTTATTGCAGACGGAAGAATTCACCCTGCAAGAATTGAAGAAGTTGTTAAAAGAACTGAGGAAGAATTTCATGAATATATTAGAATAATAGGTGAGGAAACTATTCTTGAACTTGGTTTAAGAGGGATGCATCCAGAACTATTGAGGTATGTTGGAAAGTTGAAATTTAGGTCCTCCTTTGGTCAGAATCTTCTACTTCATTCAAAAGAAGTTGCACAACTTGCAGGTATGATAGCAGGTGAGCTTGATTTAGATGTAGAGATTGCAAAAAGAGCTGCTCTTTTACATGATATTGGAAAAGTTGCTGATCCTTCATACGAGGGTCCTCATGCTCTTATAGGTGCACAGATAGCAAAGAGATATGGTGAAAGTGATCTTGTAGCAAATGCAATAGCTTCCCATCATGAGGATGTTGAACCTGAATCCCCTTATGGTCCTCTTATAGCAGCAGCTGATGCTATTTCAGGTTCAAGACCAGGAGCAAGAAGGGAAACTGTTGAGGCATATATAAAAAGAATAGAAAAGCTTGAGGAAATTGCCACTTCTTTTGATGGAGTTGAAAAAGCTTATGCACTCCAGGCTGGTAGAGAATTGAGAATTATTGTTCAGGCTGAAAGAGTTTCTGATGCAGAGGCTTTTGAACTTTCAAGAACCATTGCAAAGAAAATAGAGGAAGAAGTGAAGTTTCCTGGTCAGATTAAAGTAACTGTTATAAGGGAGGTAAGAGCTGTAAGTTTTGCGAGGTAATATTTGAAAAAGAGAAAATCAATAGAGGTTAAAATCGGGAATATAATAATAGGTGGGGGAAGACTTCCTGTTATACAATCTATGACAGATACACAAACCTCTGATATAGAAAGCACAGTTAAAGAGGTGATTGAACTTATTGAGGCTGGCAGTGAAATGGTAAGAATAACTGTAAATACAGAGGAAGCTGCTAAGTCTATACCTGAGATAATAAGTATATTGAGGGATAAGGGGTATAGTAATCCGATCATTGGTGATTTTCATTTTAATGGTCATATACTCCTAAGAAAATATAAAAAAGTTAGTGAGATGCTTGATAAATACAGAATAAATCCAGGAACAACAGGAAAAGAGGAAAACTTTGTGGAGATGATAAAAATAGCAATTGATAATGATAAACCTGTGAGAATTGGTGTAAACTGGGGTTCAATTGATAAATTCCTTCTTACAAAAAATATGGAATTAAATTCAAAAAGAAAAAAACCCTATGATTTTAAAAGAGTTTTACTTGATACTGCAGTAGAATCGGTAGTTTTATCAGCTGAAAAAGCTTTAGAAATTGGTTTGAAGGAAAATAAAATTGTTTTATCCTGCAAGGTTTCTGAGGTTAACGAACTTATTTATGTTTATGAGGAGCTTGCAAAAAAGGTAAAATTTGCTCTTCATCTCGGATTAACAGAAGCTGGTTCGGGATTAAAAGGTATTATTTCTTCCTCCATAGGTATAGGTAGCCTGCTTTTAAAGGGTATAGGTGATACAATAAGGGTTTCTTTAACACCTAAATTAAATGAGAAGAGAACAAAAGAAGTAGAAGTGGCAAAGGAGATTTTACAATCTCTTGGTTTAAGAAGATTTAAGGCAGAAATTACTTCCTGTCCAGGTTGTGGAAGAACAAAGTCCTCTTATTTTAGAGAAATTGCTGAAAAAGTAAGTCTCTATCTCGAGGAAAAATCAAAGGTAGATGATAGGTATAAAAATTTAAAAGTTGCCGTAATGGGTTGTGTTGTAAATGGTCCAGGTGAATCAAAATTTGCTGATATTGGTCTTTCTCTTCCAGGTATCGGTGAAAAAAAAGCTGCAATTTATGTTAAAGGAAAGTTTAAAAAAAGTATTGAAATTGAAAAAGCAGAAGAGGAACTTATAAGTGAAATTGAAAACTTTATAAAAAATAACTAAAAAGGAGGTGATATGTTTAAAAGTTTATATAAAAAACTTTTATTTTTTTTAATCACTTTTAATTTTCTTTTTTCTCAAATAGGCCCAACTTTTGGTATAAGAGAAAATCCACCTATGGTATATGCACTTATAAATGCTAAAATAATAGTAAAGTCAGGTTTAGTAATTGAAAATGGTAAAATTGTGATAAGGAAGGGGATTATTGAAAGTGTAGGGAAGGATATTGAGATACCACCTGATGCCTATGTTATTGACCTTAAAGGAAAATGGGTTTATCCAGGATTTATAGAACCCTATTTTATTTATAAGGGTGAAAAGAAAATTGAAACTACTTCAGGTTCTACTTACTCATTTTTCTCAGGTTCAAAGGAAAAAAAGCAAATTAAAAAGGGTGTTTATTACTGGAATGATAATGTAAATCCACAGGTAGATATAGCAGATATATATTTTCCTGATGAAAAGATTATAAAGGATTATCTTTCAAATGGTTTTACAGCAGCACTTATTGTTCCTGAAAAGGGTATTTTTAAAGGTAAAAGCAGTCTATTTTCCCTTTTAAATGAAAAACCTAGTTTAACCCTTTTAAAGAAAGATGTTTTCGAACATATAAGTTTTGAAGTAAGAGAAGATGAAGATTATCCGAATTCTCTGATGGGTGCTATTGCTTTAATAAGACAGGTTTTTTATGATGTTATATGGCATAAAAAGGTATGGGAGAATTACGAGAAAAATAAAAGTAAGAAAAAGCCGGAGTTTATAAAGAATTTAAAAGACCTTGAAGATTTCCTTTATGGTAAAAAGAAAGTAATTTTTGAAACCAAGGATGACCTTTATCTTTACAGGGCAAAAAAAATAGCAAGTGAATTTAATCTTGATTATGCTGTCCTTGGTTCAGGTTATGAATACAGGCAAATTGAACTTTTAAAGGAGTTTAAAAATCCTATAATAATACCTTTAAATTTTGAAGAGGATTTAAAATTTGAAACACCTGAGGAGGCTTTAAATGTTCCTTTAAGTAAACTTTTACATTATAAATATTCACCCTATAACCCTTTTTTACTTTATAAAAATAAAATTGAATTTGCTTTAACAACCTATGGTTTAAAAAGCCCCTCTGAATTCTGGGATAATTTAAAAAAGATAATAGAAAGGGGTTTTCCTGAAGAATATGCTTTAAAAGCATTAACTGAAATACCAGCGAAACTGCTTGGAATATATGATAAAATGGGTTCAATTGAAAAGGGTAAACTTGCCCATCTTTTAATAACTGATGAAGATATTTTTAAAGAGGGAAAAATTTATGAAGTTTTTGTTGATGGAAAAAGAATTATAATTAGAGAAGAATTACCTGAGTTAGAAGGTAAATGGGAAATTGTTTTGAATATAGAAAAAAATGAAATAAAGGGAGAAATTGAATTGAAAGGAAGAGAGGATAAATACTCCGGGACATTTATTTATGGTGATAAAAAAATAAATATTGATAAGATTAAACTGGATTTTGCCCACATTAACCTTGTTCTTAATGGCAAAGAGATTGGCTTTGAAGGACTTTTAAATTTAAGCGGGAAAATTGAAAATGGAAAAATTATTGGAAAAGGAATTTTACCTGAAGGAAGAATTTTTGATTTCCAGATGAATTTTAAGGAAAAGATAAAAAAAGAAGAGAAAAAAGAAACTCTTCCAAAATTTGAGGATGTTAAGTTTTTCTTTCCTATGACTGCTTATGGTTATGAAAAACTACCTGAAACCCCTCAATATATACTTGTAAAGGATGCTACCTTATGGACTGCAAGTGAGATGGGTATTCTTGAAGGTTATGATATGTTAGTTGAAAATGGAAAAATTAAAAAGATTTCAAAAGATATTGAGCCTCCAAAAAATGCTATTATCATAGATGGAAAGGGAAAACATGTAACACCTGGAATTATTGACCCACATTCTCACATAGCAGTAACAGGCGATGTAAATGAGTCAGGTGATGCAATTACCTCTGAGGTGAGAATTGAAGATGTTTTGAATCCTTATGATATTGAGATTTATAGGGTTTTATCAGGAGGGGTTACAATGACAGCAATTCTTCATGGTTCAGCAAATCCAATAGGCGGTCAGTGTGCTGTTATTAAATTAAAGTGGGGCTCTAAAAATCCTGAGGAACTTTTATATAAAAATGCGCCCCCTATACTCAAATTTGCTCTTGGAGAAAATCCAAAACAATCATGGAGTAATCAGAGCAAGAGATATCCGAAAACAAGAATGGGAGTAAGGGAAATAATAAGGGATAATTTTTTAGCTGCCCTTGATTATGAGAAAAAATTAAAGAATAAGAAAGAAATTATAAGGAGAGATCTTGAAAAGGAATCGATACTTGAAGTTTTAAAGAATAAAAGATTTGCCTGGGTTCATTCTTATAGGCAGGATGAAATTTTAATGTTTATAAATCTTGCAAAAGAATTTGGGATAAAAAATGTTAGTTTTCAGCATGCTCTTGAGGCTTACAAGGTGGCAGAGAAAATTAAGGAAGCTGGTTTTTCTGCTACAACCTTTTCAGACTGGTGGGCATATAAATTTGAAGTTTACGATGCTATTCCTTATGGTGCTTATCTTATGTATAAAACAGGTGTTTTGACCTCCCTTCATTCTGATTTCTCAGAAGTGGCGAAGAGGTTAAATGCTGAAGCAGCAAAAATAGTTAAATATGGGGGTTTAAAAAAAGAGGAAGCTATAAAACTTATTACAATTAATCCGGCTAAACAGTTAGGAGTAGATAAATATGTTGGTTCTCTTGAAGAAGGAAAAGAAGCAGATTTTGTTATATGGGATAATGATCCACTTTCACCTTTCAGTAAGGTTCTTGAAGTTTATATTGAGGGTAGAAAATTTTTTGATAGAGAAATGGATTTAAAATTAAGGGAAAGGGATGAAAAATTAAAGAGGGAACTTGTTAATTACTATCTCAATAATAAATATAAAACAAAATCCAAGCCTTCTTTTGAAAAATTTAAAATGGGAGGATAAAAATGAAAAAAAAATTTATTATTTCTCTTTTAGTTTCTTTACTTTATTCAAATATTCAAATTCCTGGTGAACCTCAAAAAGGATATCTTGCACTTGTTAATGGATTTATTCATACAGTTACAAATGGAGATATTGAAAATGGTCAGATTTTAATTAGGGATGGTAAAATTATTGATCTCGGTAAAGAAATAAAAATTCCAGAAAATTCAGTTATTATTGATTTAAAAGGTAATCATGTTTATCCAGGTTTTATAGATGCAAATTCAATTATAGGGCTTATCGAGATTTCTTCTATTGAGGCAACCCTTGACTATGCTGAGGTTCTTGATTTTAATCCAAATGTAAGGGCAGAAGTTGCAATAAATCCTGACAGTGAACTTTTACCTGTAACAAGGGCAAATGGAATTTTAATAAGTAATGTTGTTCCTCAGGGGGGTATAATAACTGGTAGTTCATCAGTTATAATGCTTGATGGTTGGACAAATGAGGATATGGTTTTAAAAAGTATATCAGGAATTCATCTCAAATGGCCTTCAAAAAAGGAGTTCTCATACAGGTTTTATATGAGACCAAAATCAGAGGAAGAACTTTTAAAGGAATATGAAGAAAAGGTTAAAAAGATCAAGGAATTTTTTGAGGATGCCTATTCTTATTTAAAGGCTAAGTATTCTGATAAAAAATTAAGTGAAGTTTATGATACAGATGAGAGGTTTGAGGCAATGGTTCCTCTTTTAAAGGGTGAGATTCCCCTTTTTATTCATGCTGATGAGTATTACGAGGTAAGGGATGCTCTGGATTTCTTCGGTAATTTTAAAAATTTGAAATTAATTTTAGTTGGGGGTTATGATTCGTGGAGGTTAGCTTATGAATTGAAGAGTAAGAATATTCCTGTAATAATAACAGGGATACATACGAATCCAGTGAGGGAGGATGAGCCTTATGATGAACCTTTTACCTTGCCTTATAAACTTTATAAAGAAGGTGTTAAGTTCTGTATAGCTGGTTCAGGGAGTGCTTTTTCTGCAAGTAATGCGAGAAATCTTCCCTATAAGGTGAGCACTGCCTGTGCTTTTGGTTTACCTTTAGAAGAGGGTATAAAGTCAATAACAATTTATGCTGCTGAAATTCTTGGTATATCAGATAGGGTTGGTTCAATTGAAAAAGGTAAGGATGCAACTTTAATAGTTACAGATGGTAATCCTCTTGATATAAAGACAAATGTTTTAATGGCATTTATTCAGGGTAAAAAGGTAGATCTTGAAAGTAAGCATACTTTGCTTTTTAAGAAGTATTTAAAGAAATATAAAATTTCAGGTTTTATTTCAGATACTCCTTAGTCTTTAAAGGTTTTATTAAATCTTAATAAATTTTTTGTAAAAAATTTGTAAATTTGATAGATTATAATTATAAAAAAGGAGGTAAAAAATGAAAAAATTAATAACTATAATTGTATGTATCTGGTCTCTAAAATCTCAGACAATAATAAATGAGTCAAACTGGCCATATGGATTGAATCAGATAGGAAATCAGTGGCAATGGTATGCTAATTCTTCACCAGTATCTGTTAAGATGGATTCTCTAATTAATCAGACTAATGTATGGCACTTTGAAACAGGTCCAACTGCTCAAGTTTGGACAAGTACTTTACTTGATTTAACAAATGTTCCAGGAAATCCACCTCCGGGTTCTCAATTTGCTGAAAAACAACAGATAACAGGTCAGCCTTTAACTTATATGTATGAATCAGAAAATTCAAATGGTATGTATGTTTATGGGTTTTACAATCAATCTTATGGTCAGATAAATTATTCTCCATACTGGATACCTTATAAATTTCCAATGCAACTTGGTTCTAACTGGATAACTCAATTTGATTGGGAATTTTATGGGGATGTTGTTCATGAAGAGTATAAGGACACAGTAGTTAAGGAAGGAACCCTTTATTTACCTGATCCCTTGGGAGGTCCTTATCCATGTCTTGTAATAAGACAGAGATACCATGCCTATGATGATTACGGAATAATAAATGAGTATAGGTATATCTATGAATGGGTTGTTCCGAACCTTGGTTCAGCGGCTACCATTATGAGTCAATCGCCTGAAATGAATCCTTATTTTACAACAGCTGAGAAATATATAAGACTTAAAAGTGCAACATTAAATGAAGTAAATCCACCCATTTTTTCCCAGACAGAACTTTTTTCTTCTTCCTGTTATGGTCCTTTCATAGTAAAAAGTAAAATTACAGATCCTTCAGGAATTTATACTGATTCACTTTATTATAAATTTTCTAATACAGGGTGGTTTAGAGTTTATCATGATAGTGTTAAAAACAATATTTATTATTTTACGATACCACAGGTCAATCCACCAGTGACTTGTAATTACTATATTGTAGCATATGACAATTCAACTAATCATAATAGGGGAACAGATCCACAGGGAGCTCCTTTAAATACTTATTCTTTCTTTTTTATTGACCCCCAGCAGGATAATTTTCCACCTAAATTTTACAACACAACAGTATGGCATGATACATCCTATGCAGGTCCCTATCCAGTAAAATCTACAATTATAGATTCTGGAGGATGTATAGATTTTGCTTTATTATATTATAGAATTGGAGGAAGTGGTCCTTATAATGCTAAATTTCCTGACTCAGTAAAAGAGAACACTTATTATTTTAAAATACCTCAGGTTATTCCTCCAACAGTGATAGAATATTATTTAATGGCTCAAGATTATTCTTATAATGGAAATGTTGGATATGATCCACAGAATGCTCCTAATTCAGTTTATATGTTTAATGTTATTGATAATATGCCCCCTTCTTTTACAGGCACAACAGTATGGAATGATACTACTTTTAATGGTCCTTTCCCTGTAAGATCAATTATAAAAGATCCTGCTGGTATACAATGGGCAAGAATATACTTTAAAATTTTTACGAATCCATGGGATTCACTTCCCTATGATTCTGTTAAGGGTGATACTTTTCATTTTCATATTCCACCTATTACTCAAACATCTATAATAAGATATTATTTAAAAGCAAAAGATAATAATCAGAATGTAGGAAGAGATCCTTCTAATCCAAATCAGTATTATCAATTTATTGCAAACTATGTTAATGTGGATGAAAATTTAGTTAATAGAGGTGAACTTGTATTTAATGAAGATATAAAAAATAAAAAACTTTATCTTTTTGTTCCAAAAGAAGATTTTATATCTTTAAAAATCTATAAATCTGATGGAAGTTTAATAAAGAAAATTTTAGAGGGTAAAGTAAATAGAGGTGTTTATGAATTTTCCTTTAAGGAATTAAAAAGGGGAATATACTTTATTGTGCTGGATTCAGAAAAAAATAAAAAAATAAGAAAAATGTTATGTGTAAGGTAACACTTTTTTTATTTACACTTTTAGGAATTATAAAAATAGAAGAGGTTAAGAAAAATTCCTCTTTATATGTGGAAAATCAGATTCTGATTAAATTAAAAAAGGGTGTGAAGGAAGATGAATTTTTTTCTAAAAATGGTTTAAAGATATTAAGAAAAAGCCAGTATGGGAATTTTTATACAGTTTTCACAGAAGAAAATATAGAAAAGATGATCGATAAGTTAAAAACTGAAAGTGAAGTTATGTATGTTCAGCCAAATGTTAAGTGGTATATAACTCTTCATAATATAAAATGGATACCGAATGATCCCTATCTTTCTTATCAATGGCATTTTTCAAAAATAAAACTTTTTCAAGCCTGGGATATTGAACAGGGAGGAAAAAGCGAAATTAAAGTGGGTGTTCTTGATACAGGATGTGCTTTTGAAGACTTTCCTGTTCCGAATTACGAGAGAGATGAAGTTAATTCTGATTGGTATAAAAAAGCACCTGATTTTGATAGGGCAAATTTTATAAACGGTTTCGATTTTGTCCATAATGATTTTCATCCTAATGATGATCACGGTCATGGAACATTTGTTTCAGCAACAATAATTGAAAGCACAAATAATGGAAAAGGTGTTGCAGGAATAGCATTCAACATAACCCTTATGCCAATAAAGGTTATAAATTCTTATGGATGGGGTTCAACTGATTGGGTAACAGATGGACTTTACTATGCAGTAGAGCACGGTTGTGATATTATAAATATGAGTATTGCATCTGCAGTTGATCCAGGTCCTATATTCTATGAGGCAATTCAATACGCATATTCAAAAGGGGTAATAATGGTTGCAGGAGCAGGAAATAGCGCCTATCGTGAACCCTATTTCCCTGCTGCATATAGAGAAGTAATAGGTGTTGGAGCAACAAATTCAGCTGATTCCTTAACTTTTTATTCCAATTATGGTGATACAATAGATGTTGTTGCGCCTGGTGGGGATTTAATAGATAGAGATGGAAACGGTTTTCCTGACCTTGTTGTTCAACAGACAATTGGAATGAGGGAAATAGGTTTTCCAAAACCAAAACCTGATACCTTTTTTTATGTAGGAATGGCTGGAACTTCAATGGCTACTCCCCATGTGACAGGTGTTATTGCGCTAATGCTCTCTCATAAGATACCCACTAAAAATGTAAGGAAAATATTGAGGATTTATTCAAAAGATTTAGGAATGCCAGGTTATGATACTTTATATGGATTTGGTAGAATAGATGCTTTTTATGCCCTTGGAGGAGGTGATACAATAGGACCTTCTATTTTAAACACAACAATATGGACAGACACAAATTTTCCTGGTCCTTTTCCTATATGGTCTGAGATTAAAGATCTTTTTGGTTTAAAAAATAAAAAATTGTTTTATAGATTTAATAGTGAACCATGGGATTCAGTTTCTCCTTGCGATTCTTTTTTATATAAATTCTTATTTTTAATTCCTAATGTTAATACTCCTACCTTTATAAGATACTATTTAAAAGCAAAAGACCTTTCAGATAATATATCTTTTGACCCTGAAAATGCACCAACAATTTCATACGGTTTTTTTGTTAATGTATTGAATATTGAGGAAAATGTCAAAAAAGAAGAAAATAAAATTATAATTTTTTATGATATAACCGGAAGAAAAATAAATGAAAATTTAAGAAAAAGAAAAATTTATTTCATAAAGGAAAAAACAAAATTTAAAAAAATTATTACCTTTTAAGCTCTATAATGAAAAAAGTATAACCATTTTGTGGCAAAACATTTTCCCTTTGTAATGTATATGTATGAGAACCTGCACCGGGTTCATCATAAGTTACAAGCGTTACACCGAAATAACCCCATTGACCAGACCAAATATCATAAAATCCACCTCCGCAAGCACTTGCTATAGGTGTTCCATCTCTTAAAACTCTTATAAATCCATCAACAGCCCCACCAGAAGCATTAGTCTGTAAGTGAGCATATATTAAAACAACAGAACCATCTTCTCCTGTTCCATGTGATGTATAATTAAGCGTTGCAACATTATTCCAGCTTATCCCCGAGGGTTCATAATAACTTTTTAATCCCACAAATCCCTGATTATAAAAATCACCGAGTAAGTGGAATCTTGACAGTGGGTTATCTGTTCCAATACCCACATTAGGATTTACTCCGCCAGAATTATCAAGAGCGTAAATCTGGTTTGTTCCATAATTTACTTCCCAGCCCATTTTAGGCTGTATCCAAAAAATTTTGTTTTCTTCTTTTCTGGAACCATAAGAGGATATAATTAATCCTGAAAGGATTAAATTTGTAATACCACCAGTTGTTATACTTAGTATGATGTTTTTCATCTTAAACCTCCTTTTTATAGTAAATTATAAATTCTAAAATTTACAAATTTTTTACAATTGATTCATATTTTTCTTTAATTAAATTAGCCTTTAATTTTTCGTTAATTTCCTCATATATTAGAATCAATTTTTTATAGGGAAATTCAAGGTAAGGGTCAAGTTTTATAATTTTTTCTAAACATTCTATTTCTTTTTCTCTAATTTTTAAAGTTTCATAAATTACAGCCAATTTTTCTAAAACTTTTATTCTTTCCTTTTTAAGATCTAAAATGATATTATCAAAAAATTCATTTCCTTTATCTTCTTCTAAAAATTCATTTTCAGTTTCACTTATAAATTTTTCAAAATAGTTAAGGGCATTTCTATAATCTCCTTTTTCAAAAAAATTTTCGCCCGTATTCCTTTTTTCTTTTAGGTCAAAATAATCTATAAAAACATTTTTTTCTCTCTAAGAATCTATAACCTTCTATATTTCTCTCAAGAAAAATATTAAGTTCATTATTAAGAAAGGAAAAAAGAATTGAGATAGATTTGACATATTTTTCAGAGTATTTTCCATAA
Source organism: candidate division WOR-3 bacterium (assembly GCA_039803925.1). Lineage (NCBI taxonomy): Bacteria > Pseudomonadati > Caldifarciminota > Caldifarciminota bacterium. The sequence continues at coordinate 82,395 of JBDRZL010000005.1, forward strand.
AGAATTTCAATAATTCTCCTTTTGCTTACCCATCTGTTTTTCATAAAAACCAGGATTTTAAAAAACTGTCTTAATTTTTTTCTTTGGAGAATAATTTTTTCCTCTCCTAAAATTATTTCGAAATTTCCGAAGAATTTTATAATAAGTGGAGGGGGTTCAATTTGAAAATAATACAAAATATCTTTTATTATTTTTTTCGCTTCCTTACCCTTCTTACTGATTTCTTTGAAAATCGATTTTGAATAAATTTTCTTATCAACTATTATTTCAGGTAAAAATTCAATAGGTATTTCATTATCTTTGATTGCCTTTAAAAGGACATCTTTGTCAGAAAGTATATTAATGAGTATTTTTTTTAGATAAGGATTTGAATAAATAAATTCATCTATT